>NZ_BMOF01000007.1 GCF_014646935.1 Calditerricola satsumensis
TTTGTTCCCTTGGCTTGGTTGACCTCGCATCCACAATTATTGACCTAGAGCCTGCGGTGGGTTGACAACAAGCGAAAGATGTGCATATAATCATTCACAACCTTTGGCTGCGTACGGGCGTTGATGAGGAGCAGTAGCCGTACCGGCTGTCGGCAGAGAGTTGACGGGCGGTGCGAGTCAACCGGCCGGTCGGCGAACCTCGCCTCGGAGCCCGCCGGGTGGAAGGAGCACGGGCGCCGGCGACAATCGTCCCGGGCTTTGCGTACATTCGGCCGTCTTCCCCACGATACGGGGATGGAGGGAGTGCGCCCGCCGGCCGCGCGGGACGCTGCGCGTGAACGGCGCAGGTTGCGGCGGCGAGACGGGTGCGCTAACTAGGGTGGTACCGCGGGAGCGAACCTCTCGTCCCTAGCGCGGCTGGGGGCGGGAGGTTTTTCGCGTTTGCGGGTTAGGCACATCCCGGCGGACGCGGTGACGGGCGGATGGTGCGGAGAGAACAACCGAATGGAGGAGGGAGTGTTCCATGGCCAAGACGGGTGTGGCGAGCACCTACAACCCGAGAGAAATCGAGCCGCGCTGGCAGCGCGTGTGGGAGGAACAAGACGCCTTTCGCACCGACGAGGAGAGCGACAAGCCGAAATTCTATTGCCTGGAGATGTTCCCGTATCCCTCGGGTCGCCTGCACATGGGCCACATGCGCGTCTATTCCATCGGCGACGTCATCGCCCGCTTCAAGCGGATGAACGGCTACCGCGTGCTGCACCCGATGGGATGGGACGCCTTCGGGCTGCCGGCGGAGAACGCGGCGATCAAGTACGGTGCCCAGCCGGCCAAGTGGACGTACGAGAACATCGCCTACATGAAGCGGCAGCAAAAGTCCCTCGGCGTCAGCTACGACTGGTCGCGCGAGGTGACCACCTGCTCGCCCGACTACTACAAGTTTACGCAGTGGATGTTCCTCCTTTTCTACGAGCGCGGCCTGGCCTACCGCAAGAAGGCGCCGGTCAACTGGTGCCCGGAATGCAACACCGTGCTGGCCAACGAGCAGGTGGAAAACGGGCGCTGCTGGCGCTGCGACGCCGAGGTGACGAAGAAGGAGCTGGAGCAGTGGTTTTTGCGCATCACCGACTACGCCGAGCGCCTCTTGGCCGACCTGGACAAGCTGGAGGGGTGGCCGGAGCGGGTCAAGGTGATGCAGAAAAACTGGATCGGCAAGAGCGAGGGGGCCAACATCGCCTTTGCCGTGCCCGAGCTGGGCGAGACGATCACCGTCTTCACCACGCGGCCGGACACGCTGTTTGGCGTCACCTATCTCGTGCTGGCACCGGAACACCCGCTGGTGGAGCGCCTCATCGCCGGCAAGGAGACGGAGACGGCGGTGCGGGCCTTCGTCGAGCGGATGAAGAAAACGCGCGATTTTGAGCGCACGGCGGCGGATGCCGAAAAGGAAGGCCTGTTCACCGGTTCCTACGCTGTCCATCCCCTGACCGGCGAGCGGGTGCCGATCTGGGTGGCCAACTACGTGCTGATGGACTACGGCACCGGCGCCGTGATGGGCGTGCCGGCCCACGACCAGCGCGATTTCCAGTTCGCCAAGAAGTACAACCTGCCCATTCGCGTCGTGATCCAGCCGGCCGACGGCCAGCGCCTCGACGCCGATCGCCTGACGGAGGCCTACGTCGACGATGGCGTTCTGGTGAACTCCGGCGCCTTTGACGGGATGCCCAACCGCCAGGCCATTCGGGCCATCGCCGAACACCTGAAGGAGAAGGGCCTCGGCGGGCCGGCGGTCTCCTACCGGCTGCGCGACTGGCTGATCTCCCGCCAGCGCTACTGGGGGGCGCCGATTCCCATCGTCTACTGCGACGACTGCGGCATCGTCCCCGTTCCGAAGGAGCAGCTGCCCGTCCTCTTGCCCGACGACGTGATCATCGACGGGAAGCGCAACCCGCTGACCACCTCAGAATCCTTCGTCAACACGACGTGCCCGCGGTGCGGCAAGCCGGCCAAGCGGGAGACCGACACGATGGACACCTTCATCTGCTCGTCGTGGTACTTCTTCCGCTACTGCGACCCGCGCAACGACCGGGTGCCCTTCGATCCGGAAAAGGTGAACCGGTGGATGCCCGTCGACGAGTACATCGGCGGCATCGAGCACGCCATTTTGCACCTCCTGTACGCGCGCTTCTTCACCAAGGTGCTCTACGACGCCGGGCTGGTGAACGTCGACGAGCCCTTTGCGCGGCTCCTCACCCAGGGGATGGTGCTGAAGGACGGGGCCAAGATGTCCAAGTCGAAGGGCAACGTCGTGTCCCCGGACGAGATCATCGAGAAGTACGGGGCCGACACGGGCCGGCTGTTCATCCTGTTTGCCGCCCCGCCGGAGCGCGACCTGGAGTGGAGCGACAGCGGCGTGGAGGGCTGCTTCCGCTTCCTCAGCCGCGTGTGGCGCCTGGTCGACCAGCACCTCGACCTGTTTGCGGATCGCCGCCCGGCCCAGCCGAAGGATCCGGCGGCCAAGGCGCTGCATCGCCAGCTGCACCAGACGATCAAGAAGGTGACCGAGGACATCGACAAGCGCTACCAGTTCAACACGGCGATCAGCGCGATCATGGAGCTGGTCAACGCCATCTCCGCCTATCCGGATGGGGCCGACCGGGGCACGCTGGCCGAAGCGATTGAAAAGACGATCGTGCTCCTTTCGCCCTTCGCCCCGCACATCGCCGAGGAGTTGTGGCACCGCATCGGCCATGCCGACAGCGTCCACGCCCAGCCGTGGCCGAAGTGGGACGAGGCGGCCCTTGTGGCCGACGAGGTGGAGATCGTCGTGCAGGTGAACGGCAAGGTGCGCGACCGGGTCGTCGTGCCGGCGAATGCGTCGCGCGAGGAGATCGAGGCGGCGGTGCTGGCCCAGGAGAAGGTGAAGGCGCACCTCGCGGGGAAAACGGTGAAAAAGGTGATCGTCGTCCCCGGCAAGCTGGTTAACCTGGTGGTCGGATAAGGGAGAGGGGGTGTAATTCCCCCTCTTCTTCGTTTTTCCTCGCCTCGCGCGCGTGTAAAGGGGCGGCACCGTTTTCACGCCACGGGACGCGGGTGGTGATCGACGGCCCGCTGTTCGGGTATGCCGGCGTGGAGTACCGCAAGCTGGTGCGGGGCGACCGCGGTTCTCTCGTGGTGCTCGTCCAAAACCGCCTGCGCGCGGCCGGTTATTACAAGGGGAGTTGCCACGGCGTGTTTGACGGGGCCACGGAATATGCGGTGAAGCGCTTTCAGCGGGCATGGGGACTGCCCGTGACGGGGCTGATCGGCTGGCAGGATTATGTGGCGCTGGGGCTCATCGAGTGAGACGCTCAATCCATTGAGAAAAAAAGGGAAAATCCCTGTTTAGCCGTCGAAAAGTAGAAAAACTTTTTGTCGAAAGTTGCGAATAATAGTTGTTGAATCATTTATCTTAAAAATCTATAATGTAAGGTGTGACGGAACGGCGGAGAAGGCATTGGCGTCGCCCATGCCGCATACAGTTACTACTGTGTTTTGCCCAGGGAAGGAAAGGAGGCCCGATGACCGTGCCGCTGTCGGCGTTTTCGTCGCACCGCAGTGCCGATCAGACCCAGCTGGTGGCGTTGGTGCAAAATCCGCACACCATTTTTGTTTACTGGGAGATCGGCGAGGACCGTCGAAAGTTGGCCGAGGAGATCACCGGGTGCGCGTGGGAGGAGCTGTCGTTTTTCCTGCGCGTGCACCAGATGGGCGACGGCGGAGGGAAAGGAGGGCTTGAAACCGTCGGCGTGTGGGACATTCCCGTGCACCGGGATGCCAACAACTGGTACATCCACGCCCTCACCCCCGGCGCGTTCTACCGCATTCACTACGGCGTGCGCACGGAGCGCCATGCGTTCTTCACGCTTCTCTATTCCCGCCTTCTGCAAACCCCGTGGACGTCGCCGGACGCGTACATTCCGTATCCGGGTCAGGAGGGCCCCCTCGTCGTTCCTCCCACCCGCTATGAGCTGACGCGCCTTTTGTCGGCAAGAGCGTCGGAGACGTCCCCGAAGGATCAACAGGCGAACGGATAACCGAGACGGTCCGCGTCGACGGCCTCTTGCGCGTTCCGCGCAAGACGGCGTTCTTGTCGTTGCGGACACGACAGAGAGAGGCGATATGCCCATGAAGGAGTGGAGTCATGACCAGCGGATACGTCAACCTCGTGCTGCACGCCCATTTGCCCTACGTGCGCCATTTGTGCGCCGACCGGCTGGAGCACCGATGGTTGTTCGAAGCCATTACCGAATGTTACCTCCCCCTCTTGGATGTGCTGGAAGGTCTTGTGCGCGACCGCATTCCGTTCCGCCTCACCTTCTCGCTCTCTCCCACCCTGATGGCCATGCTGGCCGACCCTCTCCTCCAAGACCGCTATGTGGACCATTTGCGAAGGCTGATCGCCCTCGCCGAAGCGGAAATCGCGCATCACCGGGGCCGGGGACCCTATGCGGCGCTGGCCGAGGGGTACCGCGAGCGGTTTGCGTACTTGCGGGACATTTATGAAAACCGGTACGGCCGCAACCTGCTTGTCCCGTTGAAACGGCTGGCTGAACAAGGCGCGCTGGAGCTCATCACCACGACGGCAACCCACGCCTTTTTGCCGTACTGCGCGACGGAAGAGATGGTGCGCGCGCAGATCGCCGTGGGGTTGCGCGAGTTTGCGCGCCATATGGGGTTTTGTCCGCAGGGGCTGTGGCTGCCCGAATGCGCGTACCGCCCGGGGCTGGGCCGCGTGCTGCGGGCCTTTGGCCTTCGGTACACCTTTGTCGACGCCCACGCCCTGCGCTGCGCCGTGCCCACGCCGCCCCACGACGTGTATGCGCCGGTGGAGACGCCGGAGGGCGTGGCGGTGTTCGCGCGCGACCCCAAGGCGTCGGCCCAGGTGTGGAGCCGCTTTACCGGTTACCCCGGCGATCCGGACTACCGGGAGTACCACCGCGACATCGGCTATGAGCGTCCTCAGGCCTATTTGGACCGCTATCTTGAACCCGCTGGCGTGCGTGCGCCGACGGGAATCAAATACTGGCGCGTGACCGGGCGTAGCGAGACGAAGGAGCCGTATGTGCCGGAGCGGGCCAACGCCAGGGCGCGGGCGCATGCCGCCCATTTCTGGCACGCGCGCCGCACCGAGCTGACCGTGTTGGCCGAGCGGATGGCGACGCCGCCCGTTGCGACCGTTCCCTTTGACGCGGAGCTCTTCGGCCATTGGTGGTATGAAGGCCCGCGCTTTCTCGACGCCCTGTTGCGGGAGGCTGCAAGCGACGGAGCGGTGGCGTTCACCACGCCGAGCCGTTACCTGGACCGTCACCCGCCCTGCCACAAGGCCGAGCTGCCCTTTTCGAGCTGGGGCCGCAACGGCTACGGCGAGGTGTGGCTGAACGGGAAAAACGACGGGATCTATCCGCTTCTGCACCGGCGCGAGCGGGCGATGATCCGCGTCGCGGAACGGTACCGGACGGCATCGGCCTGGCAAAAGCGGGCCTTATGCCAAGCGCTGCGGGAGCTTTTGCTGGCCCAGTCGAGCGATTGGCCGTTCATCCTCGACGGCCAGACGGCGGTCTCCTACGCGACGGAGCGCGTGCGCATGCACGTGCAGCGCTTTGATGCGCTGGTGGGCATGGTTGAGGGGACCCATCCCCGTGACGAGGCGAAGCTCGCGTTGTGGGAGGCGGAAACGAATCCGTTCGCCATCGACGGCGTCCTCATCAACCAGTTGGCGGCCTGGGCGGGGATAAAGCCGGCAGCGGTGTGGCCGGCGCCGGTCAAGCGGGTGCTCCTGCTCACCTGGGAATTTCCCCCGCGCATCGTCGGCGGCCTGGCCCGCCATGTTGCCGAGCTGAGCCGGGCCCTGGTGCGCCAAGGCGTGGAGGTGCACGTCCTCACCTGCGCCGTTCCCGGGACGGCCAGCGAAGAGGTGTGGCACGGCGTGCGCGTGTTCCGCGTGCCGGTTGCCTTTGTGCGGGACGACGCGTTCCTGCACTGGGTCGACCAGTTCAACCTTGCCACGGTGGCGAAGGCCGGGGAGCTGCTGGAACAGTACGCCTACGATTGCCTCCACGCCCACGATTGGCTCGTGGAACGGGCCGCCCGCGCCCTCCAGCGCGCAGCAAGGCTGCCGCTCGTGACCACCATCCACGCCACGGAGCACGGGCGGTTTGGTGGACTCCACACCGCCTTGCAACGGGCCATTCACGGGCGCGAAGCGGCGCTGGTTGCCTCGAGCGACCACGTCATCGTGTGCAGCCAGGCCATGCGGCGCGAAGTGCGGCGCCTGTTTGCCGTGCCGCCGGAGCGCCTGTCGGTGATCCCCAACGGGGTTGACCGAACGGCCTTCCGCGGGGCGAACGGCGCGGCGGCCCGGGCACAGCTGGGCCTTCCGCCCGGGAAGCGGCTCGTCGTCTTTGTCGGCCGGTTGGTGCACGAGAAAGGGGTGCACGTGCTCATGTCCGCCGTGCCGGAGATCGTGGCCCACTGCCCCGACGTGCACGTCGTCGTGGTGGGCAAGGGTCCGATGTTGCCCCACCTGGAGGACCAGGCCCGCGCGATGGGGATCGCCGAACGCGTCACCTTTACCGGCTTTGTGCCCGACGCCCTGCGCAACGGCCTCCTGGTCGCCGCCGACGTGGCCGTCTTTCCCAGCTTGTACGAGCCCTTCGGCATCGTCGCCCTTGAGGCGATGGCCGCCGGCGCGCCGGTGGTGGTGTCGCACACGGGCGGGCTGGCCGAAATCGTGCGCCATGAGGAAAACGGCCTGACCGCCTATCCCGGTCACGCCCGGTCGCTGGCCGAGCAGGTGGTGCGCGTCCTGACCGATGAACGGCTGCGCGGGCGGATCGCGGAAGTGTCGGCGCGCGAAGTGGCCACCGTTTACGATTGGGACGGCATTGCCCGGCGGACGCTGGAGGCGTATCGGGCAGCGCTTCGACAAAAACAAGCGGCAACGAGGACATCCTGAGGAGGCGGGATTGGATGAAAGCGGTGATCATGGCGGGCGGAAAAGGAACGCGGCTTCGTCCGCTCACGTGCGCGATACCCAAGCCGATGGTGCCCCTGCTCGGCAAGCCGGTCATGGCCTATGGGATTGAGCTATTAATGCGGCACGGGATCCGCGACATCGCCGTCACCCTGCAGCACT
Organism: Calditerricola satsumensis; assembly: GCF_014646935.1. GTDB lineage: Bacteria > Bacillota > Bacilli > Calditerricolales > Calditerricolaceae > Calditerricola > Calditerricola satsumensis. The sequence goes on from NZ_BMOF01000007.1 coordinate 7,178, forward strand.
TGCCCGACGCGATCCGGAACCATTTTGAGGATGGCGCGGCCTATGGCGTCCACCTGCATTACTTCGAGGAAGAGACGCCCCTCGGCACGGCGGGAAGCGTCAAAAACGCCGAGGCGTTCCTCGACGAGACCTTCGTCGTCGTCAGCGGCGACGCCCTGACCGACTTCGATCTGGAGCCGGCCATCCGCTTTCACCGCGAGCGGGGGGCGGTGGCCACGATCGTGCTCACCCATGTGGAAAATCCCCTGGAGTACGGCGTGGTGATCACCGACGCCGACGGGCGAATCCGGCGGTTTCTGGAAAAGCCCGGCTGGGGCGAAGTGTTCAGCGACAAGGTGAACACGGGCATCTACATTTTGGAGCCGCGCATCTTCTCGTTCTATGAAAAGAACAGGGAATTTGACTTCAGCAAGGATCTGTTCCCCCTCCTCATGGCCCGCGGCGAGCCGCTGTACGGGTACGTCGCCGAGGGATACTGGTCGGACATTGGCAACCTCGCGCAATACCGCCAGGCGCAGTTTGACCTCCTCGACGGGAAGGTGAACGTCACGCTGCCCGGGCGGGAAATCGCGCCCGGCGTGCGCGCAGAGGCGGGCGCGGTGATCGAGGACGGCGCCACCGTGGTCGGCCCCGCGTTCCTGGGCCGGGACGTCCGCGTACAGCGCGGCGCGGTGATCGACGGGTATACCGTGATCGGCAGCGGGTCCATCCTGAAGGCGGGCGCTTCCGTCAAGCGCAGCATCCTGTGGGACCGCGTCGTCGTGGAAGGGGGCGCCGAGCTGCGGGGGACCACGCTGTGCAGCCGGGTGCATGTCGGCAAACGGGCCGCGCTCTTTGAGGGCTCCGCTGTGGGCGAGCGCGCGGAGATCGGTGAGAAGGCGACGGTGCAGGCCGGGGTGAAGGTGTGGCCGGCCAAGCGGGTGGAAACGGGCGCCGCCGTGCAGACTTCGGTGATTTGGGGCGACTGCGCCGGTCGGCGCCTCTTCGGCCACTACGGCGTGTGCGGCTTGGCCAACGTGACGATCACCCCCGACGTCGCCGGGCGCATCGCCCAGAGCCTGGGCAGCACGTTGCCCGTGGGCGCCATCGTGGCCGTGAGCGACGACGGCACGCCCTTCGCCCGGGTGATCAAACAGGCCGTGGCGGCGGGGTTGCACGGGTCGGGCATCCACACCCTCGACCTCGGCGCGGTCGCCACGCCGGCGGCGCGCTTTGCCGCGCGGACGCTGGACGTGAGCGCCGGCGTCCACGTGCGGCACGAGACGGCCAAGGAGCAAGAGTGGATCCGCCTCCTCTTCTTCGACGGACAGGGCGTGCCGTACGACAGGGGCCGCGAGCGGAAAATCGAGAACGCGTACGCCCAGGAAGACTTCCGTCGCGTGCTCCCCGCCGAAATCGGAACGGGGCGGGAGGCACCCGGCCAAACGGCGGCGTACGTGGCGGCCCTCGTGGCGGCCGTCGATGCCGCGATCCTTCGCCAGCGGCGTTTCCGGGTGTGCCTGCAGTACGACGCGCGCCTTCATGCGACCGTCCAGGCGCTGACGACGGGGTTGGGGGTCGAGGTGGTCAGCCTGTCGCCGTCGGAGCCGCGGGACACGGTGGCCAGGGTGACCGCGGCGAGCGGATGCGACCTGGGCGCCGTCCTCGTGCCGACGGGCGAGGCGCTCGTGCTCATCCGCGAGGACGGCCGCGTCGTCGAACCCCCGCAACAGGAGGCACTGCAGGTGATCAGCCATCTCGCGGCGCGGGTGGGACAGAAAATCGCCCTGCCGGTCACCGCGCCGTCCCCCTTGGATGACCTGGCGCAGCGGCTCAAGGGTCAGGTGGTGCGCACGCAGGCCAACCCGGGCGCCCTCATGAGGGCGTGCCCCGACCTGCCCTTCCAACCGCTGTTTGACGCCTTCTACACCCTGGCGCGGCTCTTGGAGTTCCTGGCCGTGCGGAACGTCTCCTTGGCCGCGTTGTGCGGGCTGCTTCCCGACGTGGAGATCCTCCGTGTTGACGTCGATTGCCAGTGGACGGAAAAGGGCAAAGTGATGCGCCGCCTGATCGAGGAGACGAAGGGCGAGCGCGTGGAGCTCCTGGATGGGGTGAAGGTGTACCACGAGGACGGCTGGACCCTGGTCCTGCCGGATGCCGAAGAGCCGGTGGTGCACATCGTCGCCGAGGCGTCCAATCCGGCGCGGGCCGACGAACGCATCCGTGCGTATGCGGCCAAAATTCACCGTTTCCAGGAGCGGTAAACGGGAGCGTGTTGCGCACATGCCAAGACCCCTGGTCGTTGGAAACGGAAAACTGCTCGTCAATTTTGACGAAGGCCTCAACATGCGCGACTTGTACTTTCCCCACGTGGGGCAGCTAAACCACATCGGGGGGCATCGGAGCGCGCTCGGCGTTTATGTGGACGGCCGGTTTTCGTGGTGCGATGAGCCGGCCTGGCAGCGTACCCTCGGCTACCTCCCCGATACGCTGGTGACGGACGTGCGCGCCGTCCATCCCGAGCTGGGCATCGAGCTCCGCATCCACGACGCCGTGGACGACGTCGACAACGTGTACCTCAAGGAGGTGACGGTGAAAAACTTGACCTCGGAGGCGCGCACGGTTCTTCTCTTTTTCAACCAGGACTTGTCCATCGACGAGTCGGACGTCGGCGACACGGCGGTGTATGACCCGCGCCTCCACGCCGTGTACCATTACAAGCGCGACCGGTACTTCCTGTTTAATGGCGCAACGCCGGAGGGGGGCATCGACCAGTTCAGCACGGGCATCAAGCGCTTCCATCACGCCGAGGGCACCTGGCGCGATGCCGAGGATGGCCATCTCCATGGCAATCCGATCGCCCAAGGGTCGGTGGACAGCGTGATCGGCTTCCGGCTGCACCTTGCTTCTGGCGGCGAGCAGACGATGCATTATTGGTTCGTCGTGGGCGCGTCGTATGACGAAGTGGTGGCCCTTAACGAAAAGGTGCGAAGGACCGGACCCGACCGGCTGATCCGGAAGGTGGCCCATTATTGGCGGCGGTGGCTGACCAAGGCCACGCCGCCCCCCTCCGACCTTCCGCCCGAAGTGCTGGACCTGTACAACCGCAGCCTCCTGATCATCCGCACCCAGGTGAACCACAACGGGGCGATTACGGCGGCCAACGATTCCGACATCCTCCACTTTAACCGCGACCACTACAGCTACGTGTGGCCCCGCGACGGCGCGTACGTGGCCGACGCGCTGAGCGAGGCGGGCTACCACCGGCTGGCGGCATCCTTCTTCGAGTTCTGCGCCCGTGCGGTGACGAAGGACGGCTACCTGCGCCACAAGTACAACCCCGACGGGACGGTCGGCTCCAGCTGGCACGCGTTTACCAACGGAAAGGAGGAAAAGCTGCCCATCCAAGAAGACGAAACGGCCAGCGTGCTCTTCGCCCTGTGGCGCTTTTACCGGCGGGACGAGGACATCGAGTACATCCGCCGCTTTTACCCCGGCTTCATCAAGCCGATGGCCCGCTTTCTGCTCGCCCATTACGACCCGCGGTGGCTCTTGCCCAAGCCGAGCTACGACCTCTGGGAAGAGCGGTGGGGCATCTTCACCTACACGGCGGCCACCGTCTACGGTGGCTTGAACGCGGCGGCCGGCTTTGCCGAGCTCTTCTGCGACGACGACTTGGCCCAGGCGTGCCGCGCCCGAACCCAGGAGATCCGCGAGGGCATGTTGCGCCACCTGTACGATTCCGAATGCGGCCGGTTTTTGCGCGCCGTGTACCCGGAAGGCGACCGCCTGCGCAAGGATCCCACGGTAGACAGCAGCCTGTTTGCCCTGTTTTTCTATAACGTCCTGCCTTCCGACGATCCGCGCCTCATCCGCACGATGGCGGCCGTCGAGAACGCGCTGCGCGTGCGGACGGACGTCGGCGGGTTTGCGCGGTATCAAGCCGACACCTATTTTCAGCAGACCGACGATGTGGCCAGCGTGCCGGGAAATCCGTGGATCATCTGCACGCTGTGGGTGGCGCTGTGGAAAATCGTCTCGGCGTCCTCGGCAGGAGCGCTCGCGGAGGCCCGCGAATGGCTAATGTGGACGGTCCGGCGCAGCTTGCCGAGCGGCGTGCTGCCGGAGCAGGTGCATCCGTATACGGGCCAGCCCATTTCGGTGGCGCCGCTCACGTGGTCGCATGCCACCTTTGTCCACGTGGTGCGCCAGTATGCCCGGCGGTATCGCGAACTTCATACGGAGCAGGGGGGAACGTGAGTGACGTCGATCCGCTTCGGAACCGATGGCTGGCGAGCCATCATCGCCGAGGACTTTACCTTTGCCAACGTTCGTGCCGTCGTCTGCGCCATCGCTCGCTACCTCAAGAAGCAGGGGAAAGGGCAGCACGGGGTGGTGGTGGGGTACGACACCCGCTTTCTATCCGACGCCTTCGCCCGCGAAGCGGCCTGCGTGCTCGACGCCCACGGCATTCCCGTGCTCATGGTGAAGCGGCCCACGCCGACGCCCCTCGTCGCCTTCGCCGTCGTCTATTACGGCGCCGACGGGGCGATCATGTTCACCGCCAGCCATAACCCGCCGCAGTACAACGGGATCAAGTTCATCCCCGACTACGGCGGGCCGGCCACGCCGGACATCACGCGGGGCATAGAGGCGGAGCTACCGGATGCCCTGCGCGAGGCGAAAACCCTGCGCCTGCCCGAGGCGCCGCGCGCGGAGGCTATCGACGTGTGGCCGGCCTACGTGCGCCATCTTGACGGGCTTGTCGATTGGGAGACGGTGGAACGGGCGGCCCTGTCTGCCGTCGTCGACCCCATGTACGGTGCCGGACAGGGGCTGGTGCGCGAGCTGCTCGCCGCGCGCGGGTGGACCGTGAACGAACTGCACGGGAAGTGCGATCCGCTGTTCGGCGGCCATCTTCCCGAGCCGACGGAAGCCCACCTGACGGCGCTGCGCGACGCGGTGGTGGCCGGCGGGGCGCACCTTGGGCTGGCCAACGACGGGGACGCCGACCGCTTCGGCGTGGTGGATGGCGACGGGACGTACGTGACGCCGAACCAGGTGCTGGTGCTTCTCGCCCATCACCTGCTCGCGCGGCGCGGCTGGAAGGGCGCCCTCGTGCGCACGGTGGCCACGACCCATCTGCTCGACCGGGTTGCCGAGCGGTTCGGCGTGCCGCTGGTGGAGACGCCGGTCGGCTTCAAGTACGTCGGCGACGCGATGCGCCGAGGGCCCGTTGTGGTGGGTGGCGAAGAAAGCGGGGGCTTGAGCGTTCTCGGCCACATCCCCGAGAAGGACGGCATCCTGGCCAATTGCCTAATCGCCGAGGTGCGCGCGGCGGAAGGGCGGCCCCTGCGCGCGGCGTTGGCCGACCTGGAGCGGGAATACGGGCGCGCCGTGCATAAGCGGCTGGACCTGCACCTGCCCGACGACGCGAAACGGACCGTGGTGGAAGGCCTTTGTCAGGCTCCTCCGTCCGCTCTTGCGGGCCGGCGGGTGCGGGAGGTGCGCACCGTGGACGGCGTCAAGCTGCTGCTCGAGGGCGATGCGTGGGTGTTGGTGCGTCCCTCTGGCACGGAGCCGCTGCTCCGGGTGTACCTCGAAGCGGAAGCGGAGGCCCAGCTCGTGGCCCTGGAAGAGGCGGTGCGCGCGTTGACGGCGCGTGCCGAAACGGTGGCGCAGGGCCGAAAAGGCTAGGGCGGCATCCGGAAGCGCGTACGGCAACAGCCCCGGGCATAGGCCCGGGGCTTGCCATTGGGTCCGATTGGAGGTGTCGGCAGGAAAACGACACCATGAGCGCGAATCTCCAACCTGATCCCAAACCGGCTCAAGAGGACGATTCCGAATCGGAGGGGCTGGGGGAGAGGCGGCGGAAGTCCTTGCGCACCGCTTCGACGTCCTCCGCGAACTTTTGCCGCATGCGGCGATACAGCCGGTCGAAGGTGCCGTGCGTCTCCGTTTCCAGCACGGCTAGCCCTGCGCCGGTTACCCCGCCGGGAACGCAAACGCGCTGGCGAAGCCCTTCCAAGGTGAAGGCGCCGCTGGCGAGCAGGCGGCCAAAGCCAATGGCCATCTCCGTCACCAGTTCCGTGGCCAGCGCCTTGGGCAATCCCGTTTCCCGCACCGCCGCTTCGGCCATCTCCTGCAGGAGGTAGCTGAGGAACGCGGGCCCGCAGCTGGAGAGATCGGAGGCGATGCGCGTCCACCGTTCATCGATTTCCACGGGGCGCCCGATGGCACGAAGCCAGCCCAGGAGTTCGCGGTGTTCCGCGTCGGAAAACCGCGAGCCGCGAACGACGAGCAGGGCGCCGCTGAGGGCCCCGTTCGTGATGCTCGGGATGACCTTGACCACCTTGGCGGCCAGCAAGGCCTCCAGATCGGCGACGGACACCGGGCTGGTGATCGAGATCAGCCATTGCTCCGGTCGCAGGCGGTTGGCGATGCGGGCGAGGACGTCGCGGTATTCCAAGGGCTTGACGCAGAGGAACACGCGGTCGCACGCATCGGCGACCTGCTCGGCGTTTGGCGTCACGCGTAGGCCCGGGAAGCGCTCGGAAAGGGCGTGGGCCTTGGCCGGGGTGCGATTCGTCACCCATACCTGTTCGGGACGAAGGGATCCCGAGGCGAGAAAGGCCTGAACGAGAAGGGATCCCATGCTGCCGGTGCCGATAAAACCAACGTTCATCGCCGATCCCCCTAACCGCAGAACGTTCCCCTATGTTTCATGGGTATGCCCGGACGCGTTTGGCGATGACGGCGGGTGAGGTCGGCAGCCGCCGGTTCGGAATCGGACGGGGAGGAGGATGCGATGCGCGAGTGGCTGGCGGAGTGGACAACGCGCGAACGCCGGTTGGCGGCGGCGGTTGCCGTTCTGGCGGTGGCCGTGCTGAGCCTGTTCGCCTATATCCTCTGGGGAGAGAGGAGCGAGACGACGTGGATGGCCGATCCGCCGATGGCGGGTGGGGCAGCTCCAACCCTTCCGGAATCAGGGGGGCCGCAAGGGGGGCAGGTGCACCAGGAAGAGGCGGCCCGTCCCAATGAGGGGGTGAAAACGGTAACCGTTGACGTGAAGGGCGCGGTGAACCGACCGGGTGTCGTCACGCTGCCCGAAGGAAGCCGCGTGCAAGACGCCGTGCGCGCCGCGGGGGGCCTCGCCCCGAACGCCGACGTTGAGCGGGTCAACCTTGCCGCGCCGCTTGCCGACGGGATGGCCGTCGTCATCCCCCGCCGTGGGGAAAACCTGCCTTCTGTGGGGGATCCCGCTTTGGCCGGCGCAGCACAAGGGGAAAAGGTGGATCTCAATCGCGCCACGGCCGCCGAACTGGACGCCCTTCCCGGCATCGGTCCGTCAAAAGCGGCGGCGATCGTCAAGTACCGCGAGGAAAAGGGCCCGTTTCGCACGGTGGAAGACCTGTTGGATGTTCCCGGGATTGGCCCGGCGCTGCTGGAACAACTTCGCGACCGCGTGGTGGTTCGGTAAATGACGAACATATGTTCGCGGATTTATGGCTCCACGGAGAGCGTGCACACTTTTTTGTGTTGGGGCACTTGCTCAACGTTGACACGCACACCGAAGGACGGCGCGTTGACAAGCGGCGGTCTGAAGCCTATAATAATCCTAACGTTGTGGGAAGGCATAATTTTTTGTCCGTCTTCTGTTCGCATTCCATCCAACCTCTTATCACGAGTGGCGGAGGGACTGGCCCGATGAAGCCCGGCAACCGGCGGGAGCGGCGGATGGTCGTTCTCGCAGCGGTGCCAATTCCTGCAGAATCCGGGCGCGGATTCTGAGAGATGAGAGGGGGGACGAGCGGTTGGAACGCCCCTTCTCGTCGGAGAAGGGGCTTCGCTTTTGTGATGGACCTGTGGCGCGCCGGCGTCCCGGGGCAAATTGACCACAAGGAGGAAGAAGCGCATGAGCACCGAGACGAAAACCGCCAACGCCTATCGTCTGGAAACCCTGGCCGTTCACGCCGGCCAACAGCCCGATCCGACGACGGGGGCCCGGGCCGTGCCGATCTACCAGACGACGTCGTACGTCTTCCGCGACACCGACCACGCCGCCAACCTGTTTGCGTTGAAGGAGCCGGGCAACATCTACACGCGCATCATGAACCCGACCAATGACGTGCTGGAGCAGCGCGTGGCGGCCCTGGAGGGCGGGGTGGGGGCCCTGGCGGTGGCCTCGGGACAGGCGGCGATCACCTACGCCATCCTGAACATCGCCCAGGCGGGTGACGAGATCGTCTCCGCCACCAGCCTCTACGGCGGCACGTACAACCTGTTCCACTACACGCTGCCCAAGTTCGGCGTCACGGTGAATTTTGTCGACGCGCGGGACCCGGAGAACGTGCGCCGGGCGATCACGAGCCGGACCAAGGCTGTCTTTGCCGAGATGATCGGCAACCCCAGGCTGGACGTGCTGGATATCGAGGCCATCGCCGAGGTGGCCCACGCCCACGGCATTCCGCTGATCGTCGACAACACGGTACCCACGCCGTTCCTGTGCCGGCCCTTTGACCACGGCGCCGACATCGTCGTCCACTCGGCGACGAAGTTCATCGGCGGCCACGGCACGACCATCGCCGGGATCATCGTCGACAGCGGCAAATTCGACTGGACCAACGGCAACTTCCCCGCCTTCACCGAGCCGGATCCCAGCTACCACGGGCTGGTCCTCAGCGAGGCCTTCGGGAATCAGGCGTACATTCTGAAGGCGCGCATCCAGCTGTTGCGCGACACAGGGGCGGCCCTTTCGCCCTTCAACGCTTTCCTCCTCCTCCAAGGCCTCGAGACGCTCCACCTGCGCATGGAGCGGCACAGCGAGAACGCGCGGAAAGTGGCGGAGTTCTTGGCCGACCATCCCTATGTCGAGTGGGTCGACTACCCCGGCCTGCCCGACAGCCCGTACCACGACCTGGCCAAGAAGTACCTGCCGCGCGGGCAGGGCGCCCTCGTCACCTTCGGGATCCGCGGCGGCCTCGAGGCGGGCAAGAAATTCATCAACAGCGTCAAGCTCCACTCCCACCTGGCCAACATCGGCGACGCCAAGTCGCTGGTGATCCATCCGGCCAGCACGACGCACCAGCAGCTTACCCCCGAGGAGCAGGCGCAAACCGGCGTGACGCCGGAGCTGGTGCGGCTGTCGGTGGGCCTGGAGCACATCGACGACATCCTCGAGGACCTCGACCAGGCGCTGCGGGCCAGCCAGCGGTAAAGCGAGCAAGAAAAGGCGAAAGCGGCCGGTGTTCCCGGCCGCTCCGCGTGTAGACAACATACCGGGAAGGTACAAGGTCTACACGCCTTTATATCGAAATCTCAACATCACCGATTCCCCAAATTTGAAAAACGCCATCGATTTCTCTTTATCTACGATCTATTTTAACTTTTTTGCGCGAATGAACGCTTCAATAAAACTGCTAATCCCTCCTATCAGTAAAATGATGTTAAGTATGAGAGCATTAGTCCCGTATGGTTGTTCAAAATAGAAATATAAATTATAAGCACCACAAAAAGTCACTAAAATAGAAAAGATGAACTGACGAATAAGGCGCTTATCCTTCAAAATAACACCTTCTTCCTGAAAAATTCAGATTGCCCTTTCCAATCCCCTTCGGTCAGAACGGAGTTAAACACCGCCATCCAAGCCGAAGGAAGAGGGATTTGGAATGACGCAGCACCAGATTACCGGAGATGCAGAACATTTGCATCCCCTTTTTCTCCGCGACGCGAAAGACGAAGCGCTTGCCAAGCTCATGGAAACCGTCTGGAATCGGAGCTGTTCGCCTGTTCCCCGCGGGGCAACAGGTGACGGTGTTGGCCTTGATGGAGAGGTGGCGAAGCCAATTGGGGTGAGTTTGGCGAAAGAAACGGGTGAACCTGGCCGGGTGCGCGCGTGAAACGATCGTGTGCTTTCGCAATGGGAAGGCGCCTTCTGGGTTTTCCTCTTACGTCCTGACCAGGAAGTCGGTAAAATGGAAACGACAGGTTTCGTAAAGCGCCAACCGTGGATTGCCGTCGCCAGGAAGGAGGAAAGCAATGTCCCGACGGCGCAAAAGCTGGGACGAATACTTCATGGACCTCGCCTTCACCGTCGCCGAGCGGGCCACGTGTCCGCGCCGGCATGTGGGGGCGGTGCTGGTGAAAAACAAGAAGCTGATGGGCACCGGGTACAACGGCAGCCCGGCCGGCGTGCCGGATTGCTATGACCGCGGTTGCCTCATCGAGCGCTACGTGGAAAACGGCGTCGAGCATGAACGGTGCATTCGCACCATCCACGCCGAGGTCAACCTGATCCTGTTTACCGACCGCGCCGACCGGGAAGGGGGCACGGTGTACGTCACCGACGAGCCGTGCTGGAACTGCGCGAAGATGCTCGCCAACAGCGGCATCGTGGAGATTGTCTACGAACGGCCGTACGAAAAGGACCACGAAAAGGTGGAACGCCTCATGGCCGAGGCGGGCATTCGCCTGCGCCGATATGTGCGCGAGCGCATGCGGGATGAGCAGGCATGACGGCGCGGCCGGGCTTGTGGGCGGGACTGGGCGCTTGCGGCGGCACGGCCCTGGCCTTTGCCCTGGCCAGCCAAGGGTGGGCCCTCGCCTGGGCCGCCTTTTGCGCCTGTTGCGGAATGCTCGCGCTCGGATGGGGGCGGCGGACGGGTGTTCGAACGGCGCGGTGGGTTGCCCTCGGGGCGTTTTTCGCGGCGCTGGCCCTTGCGCGGACGGCCTTCTCTCCCGCCCTTGCCCCCTCGGCGCTTGAGGACCTTGGCGCGCAGGAGGGGATGGCGGTGGTCCTGGATGGCGTGGTGGCCCAGCCGCCGCGCCTTGACGGCGACCGCCTGCAGCTGGTGGTGCGGGGGATGGGGGCGCAGGTGGATGCGGCAAGGGGGGCGCTGGACGGCGAACGGGTCCTCGTGCGCGTGCGGCTGGCCCATCCGGAGGAACGCCGCGCGGCAGAAGCGCTGGGGCGCGGCGACCGCGTGCGCGTGGCGGGCACGCTCGAGCGGCCGCCCCTTCCGCGCAATCCCGGCGCCTTTGACTACCGACGGCATCTCGAGCGCCAGGGCATTCGCTGGATCGTTCGGGTGAGCGGGCTTACAGCCGTCGACGTCGATTCCGGTGGCCGGTTTTCCCTCCTGCGCTGGGCCGACGACGCGCAGCGGCGGCTTTCCGCCGTGCTTGCCGGCACCCTTGCCCCGCAGACGGCGGGCTTTTTGCAGGCCCTTGTGCTCGGCGACCAGAGCGCCCTCGAACCGGAGGCAATGGACGTGCTCACGCGTCTCGGCCTCCGCCACGCCGTGGCCATCTCCGGCCTGCATGTTAGCCTTATGGTCGGACTTTTTTTATTCTTTTTGCGCAGCGTGGGGGTGACGCGCGAGCGGGCCGTCATCGGGCTGCTCGCCTTCGTTCCGGCGTATGTTGCCCTCACCGGGATGAGCCCGTCGGCCGTGCGCGCCGGGCTGATGGCCGAGCTGGCCCTGCTCGTTTTCGCCTTTCGCCGTTCGGCCGACGCGCTGAACGCATGGGGCTGGGCCTTGGCGGTGTCGCTGCTCTGCGTTCCGGCGTGGCTGTATTCGCCGGGCTTCCAGCTGTCCTACGCCGTCACGTGGGGGCTCCTCGTCGCGGCGGCGCCGCTTGCCCGACGCCTGTCGAAAGGCCCGATGCCGCTTCGCGCGCTGGTGGCGGTGACCCTTGTGGCCCAGGCCGTCTCCTTTCCGCTGGTCGCCTGGCATTTCCACAATGCCCATGGCCTGGCGCCGGTGGCCAACCTGGTGCTCGTGCCGGTGGTGTCGCTCCTCCTTTTGCCCCTCGGCACGGCGGTGCTCCTCTTGGCCCTTGTGCACCCGGCGTTCGCGTTTGCTCCGGCGCGTCTGGCCGACGGCGCGGTGGACCTGTTCCTCGCGTTGGCGGCGCTGCTGGATCGCCCGTTCTTCTTCACCGGGTGGCCGCCGCCGCCCGTCTGGTGGTGGCCGCTGTACGGGCTGGCCCTCGGGGCATGGGTGTACGGGCTCGAACGCTGGAAGGGCCGCCGGGTGTGGATGGCCTTCGGCGCGGTTTTCGTCTTGCTGCTGGCCAGTCGCTGGACGGGCGGGGATGGCGGTGCGGTGCGCGTCACGTTCCTGGATGTGGGGCAGGGAAACGCGGCGGTGGTGGAAGCCGGCGGAAAGGTGTTTCTCGTCGACGGTGGCGGGCAGCCGGCGATCCCGACCGAAGCGTGGCGGCGCCGGCGCGATCCCTTTGACGCGGGAGCGGATGTGGTCGTGCCGTACCTGCTGTATCGCGGCGCGCGGCGGATCGACATGGTGTTTGTCTCCCACGGCGACGAGGATCATCTTGGCGGACTGTTTGCCGTGGTCAAGCAGCTGGCGGTGAACGAAGTGGCGGTGGGGCCCGAATTCGGGAGCCGCGCGCGGGAACGGGCGTTTCTGGGGCTCTGCGCCCGGCAAGGCGTTTCCGTGCGCCGGGTGTTTGCGGGAATGACGCGTCCTGTCGCGCCCGGCGTCTTTTGGCGCGTGGTGCATCCGCCCCGAACGGGATGCGCCGGTTGTACGGAAAACGATGCCTCCCTCGTTCTTGAGCTCCACGCCTACGGCCGCGTCGTTCTGTTTGCCGGTGACGTCGAGGAGCGGGGCGAGCAGGCCATGGTAGCCGGCCGGCGCGTGCGGGACGTCGACGTGCTGAAGGTGGCCCACCACGGGAGCGAAACCTCGACGAGCGCGGCGTGGCTTTCGGCGGTGCGGCCGGAGTGGGCCGTCGTGTCCGTCGGGGCGCAGAACCGGTACGGCCATCCGCATCCCGCCGTTGTGGAGCGGCTTGACCGCCACGGCGCGCGGGTGCTGCGCACCGACCGGCACGGCGCCATCACGGTTGTGATCCGCTCCGACGGTCGGATGCGCGTGGTGCCGACGCTGCCTGCCCGGCCCGAAGCGGCTGCTGCCCGGCCTTGAGGGTGGGCGAGGCAAACGCAACCTGCGGCGGCTTGGGTTCGTCACTTGTGAGGAGAGGAGGACGTGCATGTGGTCGACCCGCATTTGCTCCGCGATGCCCGAGCGGGAAACCGGGAGGCGATGATCGAGCTGCTCCGGCAAATCGAAACACCGGTGTACCGGACGGCCTATTATTTGCTGGGCAATGAGCACGATGCGCTGGACGTGACGCAGGAGGCGCTGTTGCGCGTGTTTATGAAATTGCACACGTATGAAGAAAAGGCCCACTTCCACACGTGGGTGCAGCGCATCGTCACCAACCTGTGCATTGACCTGTACCGCCGCCGCCACGCCTACACCGCGTTGGAAGCGCTTGACGGGGCTCTGCCGGATGCGTCCCGCGTCGAGGACGAGGTAGAGCGCCGCGATCTGGCCGCCGACGTCAAAGCGGCCATCCACCGCCTCCCCCTTCACCAACGCACCGTCGTCATCCTCCGCTATCTGCAAGGCTTCTCCTATCAAGAGATTGCCGACGTGCTCAATCTCCCGCTCAACACGGTGAAATCCCACCTGTTTCGGGCTCGCCAGCAGTTGCAGGTGTGGCTTCAAGACCACGTGAAGGGAGGGATCGGGGGATGAACTGCGACGAGGTGATGGAGGCGATGCAGCGGGACCTCGACGGGGACCTGACCGCCGAAGAGCGCCGGCGGATGCAGATCCATTTGCGCCACTGCCCGGACTGCGTGCCGCTGTATGCGCGCTTAAGGCGGCTTTCGTCACAGTTGGAAAACCTGCCAAAGGTGGAGCCGCCGTGTTCGCTTGTCGACGCGCTGCTCCCCCGCCTCGAAGCGATGCCGCTGCCGACGGCACAGAAGGCAGGACGTCGAGAGGCGGTGCGGCGGCGCCTGCTCCTGTGGACGGGCGGTGCCGTGGCGGTGGCGCTGCTCGGCGTGATGGCCGTGCTGGCCGACATGCGCGAGGGGAAGTTTGCCGTGCCGAAGGGCGACGGTGTTCGGGAAGCGGGGCAAGGGCGCGTCGGCCAGGCGGGGACCGTGCCCCAGTCGGATGTCGCGCCGCCGTCGGCCGCGGAGGTTCCCGTTTCGCCGGAGGAGCGGTTGGGAAAGCCCGGCGATGGGCGCGGGCAAAAAGCAGATCCCTCGCCGCGGAGGATGGCTTCCCCTGACGCGTCCCGCCCGCCCGTTTCGCCGCCGGGTGCATCGCGCGCGGCTGTGCCGTCGACCCCGGAGGCGTCGACCGGCAGCGGATTCGCCGGCGAGCCTGTCTCGCCGGCAGAACCGGGTCGCGCCACCGAACCGGTGCCGCCACGGCAGGAGGAGCCGGGCGCGGACCGTACCCTCGCCCTTGGCGTGCCGGATGGGCCGGACCACCCGATCGCGAATCCGGGCTTCCCGCAGGGGGGTGGGGAGACGGGCGCGTCCGTGGCGCCGCTTCCGTCGCCGGACGGCCAATGGCGGGCGGCGGTGGTGGCGGAAGGCGGGGCGAAGCGCGTGGTCGTGCACGACGCGGCGGGCGCCGCGCGGTTTCGCGGCCATGCCCTTTCCCCCGATGCGCGCGTCACGCTACAATGGGAGGGGAACGCGCTCGTCTACGACGTGGTGACGGCGCAGGATGGACGCGAAACGGCGGAGCGGTGGCGGGTAAACGTGGCCGCGGGGACGGAGGAGCGGCTCCCCGAACGGCCGCATCCGTAACCGACGGCCAAGCGCCGCACCCGGCGCCGTGCCGCGGACAGGGGGATGGATCATGGTCACCCCGCAGGACATGATGCGGGAGCTTGATGCGGGACGCGTTCGGCCCGTTTACGTGCTGTACGGGGAAGAGCGCTACCTGATCGACGAAACGGCGCGCATGCTCGTCGAGCGGCTGGTGCCGCCGGATGACCGCGACCTCAACGTCGCCGTCTACGACTTGTCGGAAGTGCCCGTGCAGGTGGCCGTGGAGGACTGGTTGACGTTGCCGTTTTTCGGCCAGCGGCGCGTGGTCATCGGTACGCACGCCCTCTTTTTGACGGCCGAGCGCCCGCCGAAAAAGGTGGAGCACGATCTCGACGCGCTGCTGGAGGCCCTCGCGGCACCGCCGTCCTTTTCCACCCTCGTGCTGACCGTGCCGGCGGCCAAGCTCGACGAGCGCAAGCGCGTGGTCAAGGCCTTGCGGGAGGCGGGTGTGGCGGTGGCGTTCCCGCCGCTCAAGGGGGCGGCGCTTTCCACCTGGCTCGTCACCCGCGCGCGCGACCTCGGGGTGACCCTCACCGCCGACGCGGCCGAAGAGCTGGTCCTGCGCGTGGGCGGTGAGCTCCCGTTTCTGGTCACGGAGCTGGAAAAGATGGCGCAGTACGTCGGTCCCGGTGGCACCATCACCACCGACGTGGTTCAGAACCTGGCCCCGCGCACCCTGGAGCAGGACGTCTTCGCCCTCGTCGACCGCATTTGCCGCGTCGACACGGCGGCGGCGTACCGCATGCTGCGGGATTTGTGGCTGCAGCAGGAGGAGCCGGTGCGGATCCTCGCGCTCCTCGCCCGCCAGTTTCGGTTGATCCTGCAGGTCAAGACCTTGTCCGCCAAAGGGTATGGGTCGCAGCAGATCGCGCAGCGGTTGCGCGTGCATCCCTTTGCCGTCAAGAAAGCGGCGGAGCAGGGGCGGCGCTTTGCGGAAGAGACCCTGCTGGCGATTTTGGACGCGTTGGCCGAGGCCGACTATCGCATGAAAGCGGGAGGGGTGGACAAGGAGCTGGCCGTGGAAGCATTTGTCGCCCGGCTGGCCCAATGGGTGCAGCGCGGGGCGCGCGAAGGGGGGAATGAGCCATGATCGTGATCAGCGCGTGTTTGGCTGGCGTGAACTGCCGGTACGACCGCGGCCACAACCGGATCGCGGCCATTGAAGACCTGATCCGCGAGGGGAAGGCGCTGCCGGTGTGCCCGGAACAGCTCGGCGGCCTGCCGACGCCGCGCAACCCGGCGGAAATCGTCGGCGGCGACGGCGACGACGTGCTGGACGGGCGCGCGCGGGTGATCGACAACCAGGGGCGTGACGTGACGCAGGCCTTTGTCCAAGGGGCCTACCAGGCGCTGCGCATCGCCCAGGCCGCCGGGGCGCGCGTGGCGGTGCTGAAGGAATCGAGTCCCTCGTGTGGCAGTCACCGCATCTATGACGGCACGTTTCGGAAACAAAAAAAGCCGGGCCATGGCGTGACGGCCGCCCTTTTCCGGCGCCACGGCATCCGCGTCGTCTCGGAGGAGGAGTTTTTGGCGGCGCTGGAGGCCGGCCGGATAAAGGAACTCCTTGGCGAATAAACGGCCGAGAAAAAGCAAAACGACCCTCAAGCGGGGTCGTTCGTTTTTTGCCGCATCGCAAGGCGTTTTGGGTTGTTGATCCTTACGCCGACGCTTGTTCGACTTGCCCGTTTTGTTGCGCCACCTTGTTGAACTTCTGCATCAGCCGGGACTTCTTCCGCGCGGCCGCGTTTTTGTGAATGAGGCCTTTCGTCACCGCTTTGTCCAGCTTGCGGCACGCTTCCCGCAGGAGCGGCTCCGCCGCTTGCAGGTCGCCGGCTTCCAGCGCTTTGAGGTATTTCTTGATCGCCGTCTTCAGCGCCGACTTTTGCGAAGCCCGCTGCATGCGGCGTTTTTCGTTTTGGCGCGCCCGCTTCATCGCCGACTTCGTGTTGGGCATTCCGTTCACCTCCTGACGGCGGAGTGGTGTCCGAGACAACACGTCATATTCTACCACGATCCTCCGGGCAATGCAACAACGGCGGAATAACGGAAAGTTCCGCCAAGCACCCTAGAAAAGAGAACGGCGAAAGGAGAGCGGCCATGGAACATGACGTCATGCTGCCGGTCGCCGTGCGCACCGATTTGGCCCTGGAGGCGCATGATCAGGCCCGCGCCGCGCTGGGCGAGCCGGTGCCCGGCGTGACGACGGATACACAACAGGAGGACGGCATCACGGTGACGCGGGTGACGGTGACCGATGAGGCTGGCGCGCGGGCCATCGGCAAGCGGCCGGGCACGTACGTGACGCTCGAGGTGCCGGGGTTGCGCCAGCAAGACACGCCGCTGCGCCAACGCGTGGCCGAGCGCCTGGCGCGCGAACTGGAGGGGTTTTTCGATCGCCTCGGCCTTGGTCCGCAAAGCAGCGTATTGGTCATCGGGCTGGGCAACGCCCAGGTGACGCCGGACGCGCTGGGCCCGCTGGTGGTGGAAAACCTGCTCGTGACGCGCCACCTCTTTGAGCTGGCCCCGGAGCAGGTGGCGCGCGGATACCGCCCGGTCAGCGCCCTGGCCCCCGGGGTGCTCGGCAAGACGGGCATCGAGACGTCGGACATCGTGCTCGCCCTCTGCCACCACGTCAAGCCCGACGCCGTCATCGTCATCGACGCCCTCGCCGCGCGCGCGCTGGAGCGCGTCAACACCACCATCCAGATTGCCGACACGGGCATTCAGCCGGGGTCGGGGGTGGGCAACAAGCGCAAGCCCTTGGACCGCGAGGCGCTGGGCGTTCCGGTGCTGGCCATCGGGGTGCCCACCGTCGTCGACGCGGCCACCATCGCCTACGACGCCATCGACTACGTGTTGGCCCACTTGCGCGCGCAACTGGCCGAGGCCCGGGAAAACCGTCCGGCGCGGCGCCTGGTTCCTGGCGCCCGGCGTTATGCCCCCGATCCGCGGCGCATTCGCGCGGTGCGCGCGGAGCGGGATCCGGAAGTGGAAGCGTCCTTGTTCGGCGCCGTCGGGGCACTGTCGCCGGAGGAGAAGCGCGCCCTCATCGCCGAGGTGCTCCAGCCGCTCGGGCAAAACCTGATCGTGACGCCAAAGGAAGTGGACGCCTTTGTCGGCGGGATGGCCAACATCCTCGCCACAGGGCTAAACATGGCCCTGCACGAGGCGGTGGACGGCACCAACGCGGCGGCGTACACGTTCTGAACGGTTTGTTCTGTTTCCCCGGTCCGACGCATAGGATTGGGACAAGACCAGCCGGAAACCGGGGAGGGACAGGCTGTGCGACACCTTCGCTTTCGCGTCATCTCCGTCGCCGGCAACGGGCTGCGCGTGCAGCGGCACATGATGGGGCTGGCGATTGGCACGGCGGTGCTCTTTGTTCTGGCGGGAACCCTGGGGGTGCTGCAGGCGGATCGCGCGGTCGCGCCGTTAGGGGGCGGGTCTTCGGCCCTCTCTGGCGCGCAGCTTGTCCGGTGGATCGCGCCGGAGCTTTCCTATTGGTCGGCCCATGTACAAGCCTCCGACAACGGGAAGACGTGGGGCGGGAGCCTCTTGCACCTGCTCGTGGGCGTTGACCCGTCACGACCGCGCACCTTTCTGTCGCGGGAACTGCCGGGGTATGCCCAGTTCGCCGGAGAAGAAGCGACGCTCTTGGCCGCAGGGGATGCGCAGTCGCCGGACGATGCGTCGGGGGATATTCCGTCGCAGGACGCAAGCGGCGCTCCCGGACCCGTTCCGACGCCGCCGGCACCGCCGCCCGATGGGCCGAAACCCTCGCCGTCCGAGCCGGATGCGTCGCCCGACGCCAAACCGGCGCTCACCACCGGCGGCCGCCGTGTGGTCTTCATCTACCACACCCATCCGCGCGAATCGTTTTTGCCCGAACTGCCCGGGAAAGACCACCCGAACAGCGCCATGGATGCCAAAGTCAACATCACCTTGGTGGGGCGCCATCTGGCCAAAGCCTTGAAGGCGCGCGGCATCGGCACGGTGGTCGACACGACGGACTTTACCGGCCAGCTCATGAAAGAGGGAAAACCCTATGCGCTGTCCTACGCCGTGTCGATCCAAAAGGTGAAGGAAGTGATGGCCGCCAATCGGGACATTACCTTTATCTTTGATCTGCACCGCGATTCGGTGGGGCGGGAGAAAACGACGCTGACGATGAACGGGAGAACCTACGCCAAATTGTACTTCATCATCGGGAAAGGAAACCCCAACTGGGAGAAGAACCACGCCTTTGCCGAGCAGCTGCACAAGGCGATCAACGCGCGGTATCCAGGCCTCTCGCGCGGCATCAAGCCCTTTGAGAAGACGCCGTGGCGCAATGGCGAGTACAACCAGCACGTGTCGCCGCGCGCCTTGACGGTGGAGATCGGCGGCGTGGAAAACACCCTGGAAGAGTGTTACCGCACGGCGGAGCTCTTTGCCGACGTCATCGCCGATGTGTATTGGGACGCGGTGAAGGTGCAGGCGCCGGCGGAGAAAGGAGGGGCGGGCCGATGATCGGCGGTGTGGCCCGCTTTGTCGGGGCGTTTGTGGCCGTGGCCACGGTGCTGGTGGTCGGCATTTTGCTCGGGGTGAACGCGGTGGACAAGGGAATCCAGCGGGTGGAAGGCGGCGCCGACAAGGGCCTCAGCGGGCTGGCCATTACCCGCGTCGATGGCGACCGGGTGGAGCTGACGGTGATGGGCGAGCGCGTCACCCTTGACAAAGGACGGCTTCAGGAGGCCAAGCGGCCGGCGGTGGAGACGCCGCGCGCGGAGAGCCCCTTCCTGAGCCGGATGGGCAATGCGGTCGGCGAATGGGTGCGCGGCCTGACGCGCTCGGCCATCCAGTGGATGACCGAGCGGTTGGGTTCGTGAGGGTGGATCCGTTTTCGGACAGGCCCCTGCGGGAAGCGTGGGGGCCTTTGCGTTGGGGGTCTGTCCCGTTGTGGCGGGTGGTGCGCGGTGCTATAATGAAAAGAGTGCACGCAAGACGCGGAGGGAAACGGGATGGACCGTCGCAAGCGGCAGGAACGGATTCGCAATTTCTCCATCATTGCCCACATCGACCACGGAAAATCGACGCTGGCCGACCGGCTGCTCGAATACACCGGCGCCCTCGACGAGCGGGAGAGGGAAGACCAGTTCCTCGACCAGATGGAGCTGGAAAAGGAGCGCGGCATCACGATCAAGCTGAACGCCGTGCGCCTGACGTACAAGGCGAAGGACGGGAACGAGTACATCCTGCACCTGATTGACACGCCGGGACACGTGGACTTTACGTACGAGGTGTCGCGGAGCCTGGCCGCCTGTGAAGGGGCGCTCCTCGTCGTCGACGCGTCGCAGGGCATCGAGGCCCAGACGCTGGCCAACGTCTACCTGGCCCTCGAAAACAACCTGGAGATCCTGCCGGTCATCAACAAGATCGACCTTCCCGCCGCCGATCCCGAGCGCGTGCGGCGGGAGATCGAGGAGATCATCGGCCTCGACGCCAGCGACGCCGTCCTTGCCTCGGCGAAGGAAGGCATCGGCATCGAGGAGATCCTCGAGCAAATCGTGCACAAGATTCCCGCGCCCCAGGGCGATCCCGACGCGCCGCTCAAGGCCCTCATCTTCGATTCCTTATACGATCCGTACCGCGGCGTGATCGCCTACATCCGCGTGGTGGACGGCGTGATCCGACCGGGGATGAAGATCAAGATGATGTCGACGGGCAAGGTGTTCGAGGTGACCGAGGTGGGGACCAATGCCCCCTTTGCCACGCCGGTCGACGAGCTGACCGTCGGCGACGTGGGGTACTTTGCCGCCGGCATCAAGAGCGTGCGCGACACGCGCGTCGGCGACACCGTCACCTCGGCCGACAACCCGGCCGCCGAGCCCCTTCCCGGCTACCGCAAAGTCAACCCCATGGTGTTCTGCGGCATGTACCCGGTCGACTCCAGCGACTACAACGACCTGCGCGAAGCGCTGGAGAAGCTGCAGCTGAACGACGCTGCGCTGCAGTTTGAGCCGGAGACGTCGCAGGCCCTCGGCTTTGGCTTCCGGTGCGGGTTTCTGGGCCTGTTGCACATGGAGATCATCCAGGAGCGCATCGAGCGGGAGTTCGGCGTCAACATCATCACCACCGCGCCGAGCGTGGTGTACAAGGTGTACAAGACCGACGGCACGGTGCTCGACATCGACAACCCGAGCAAGATGCCGGCGCCGCAGCACATCGACCGCATCGAGGAGCCGTACGTCCGGGCGACGATCCTCGTGCCGAACGACTACGTCGGCCCGATCATGGAACTGTGCCAGAACAAGCGCGGGACGTTCGTGGACATGCAGTACCTCGACACCTCGCGCGTCCAGCTCGTCTACGAGCTCCCGCTGGCGGA
Source organism: Calditerricola satsumensis (assembly GCF_014646935.1). Taxonomy (GTDB): domain Bacteria; phylum Bacillota; class Bacilli; order Calditerricolales; family Calditerricolaceae; genus Calditerricola; species Calditerricola satsumensis. The sequence goes on from NZ_BMOF01000007.1 coordinate 28,189, forward strand.
GATCGTCTACGACTTCTTCGACCAGCTCAAGTCGAGCTCGCGGGGTTACGCCTCCCTCGACTACGAGCTGATCGGGTACAAGCCGTCCAACCTCGTGAAGATGGACATCCTCATCAACGGCGAGCCGGTGGACGCCCTGTCGGTGATCGTCCACCGCGACAGGGCGTACCACCGCGGCCGGCAGATCGTCGAAAAGCTGAAGGAGCTCATCCCGCGGCAGATGTTTGAAGTGCCGATCCAGGCGGCCATCGGCAGCAAGGTGATCGCCCGCGAGACGATCCGCGCCCTGCGCAAGAACGTGCTGGCCAAGTGCTACGGCGGCGACGTGACGCGCAAGCGCAAGCTGCTCGAAAAACAAAAGGAAGGGAAAAAGCGGATGAAGGCCATCGGCACGGTCGAAGTGCCCCAGGAGGCGTTTATGGCCGTGCTGCGCGTCGACGACGGTAACGGAAAGAAATGAGCGATCCCATGCGAGCACGAGCGGCTCACCCGTAGCGGGTGGGCCGTTTGCCAAAGGAGAGGGTACGGATGGCGAAAGCGGACGATCGGCCGGGCGAGACGTGGGAAGCGGTCCCGTCGATGGGGCAAGAGGAGCCGACCGCCCTGTACATCCATATCCCCTTTTGCCGGCGCAAGTGCCACTACTGCGACTTTGCCGTCTTCGTCGCCCAGGGCGAGGACCTCGTTGAGCGGTACTTGGACGCCCTCGAGCGGGAGCTGGCCCTCACCCTGGGCCAGCGCCGGCCGCGCCTGGCCACCGTGTACGTGGGCGGCGGTACGCCGACGCTGCTTTCGGCCCGCCAGCTGGAGCGGCTGCTCACCATCCTCCACCGCCATGCCGACCTGTCGGGGTGCTTGGAGTTCACCATGGAGGCCAACCCGGAGACGGTGGACAACGCGAAACTGCGTGTGCTGGCCGCCGGCGGCGTGACGCGCCTCAGCTTTGGCGTGCAGGCCTTCCAGGATCATCTGCTGGCGGCCATCGGGCGCACGCACACGGCGGCTGACGCGGTGCGGGCGGTGCGGCTGGCGCGCCAGGCGGGATTTCACAACCTGTCGATCGACCTGATGCTCGGCCTGCCCGGCCAGACGCTCGCTGACGTGCGCGCGTCGCTGGAGGCGGCCTTTGCCCTCGATTTGCCGCACCTGTCGGCCTATAGCCTCAAGGTGGAGGAGCAGACCGTCTTTTACCGGCAGTGGGTGCGCGGCGAGCTCCATCTCCCGCCGGAGGAGGAAGAGGCGGCGATGTACCTGACCGTGCTGGAGGAGACGGCCAAACGCGGCCTCCAGCAGTACGAGGTCAGCAACTTCGCCCGTCCGGGGTATGCCTCGCTCCACAACCAGGTGTACTGGCGGAACGAGCCGTACTATGGCGTGGGCGTCGGGGCCCACGGATACGTCGGCGGCGTGCGCTACGCCAACGTCGGGACGTTGCACCGCTACCTCAAGGCGGTTGCCGAACGCGGGTTGCCGCGAGCCGAGACCCATGTGGTGACGCCGCGCGAAGCGATGGAGGAGACGATGTTCCTCGGCCTGCGCCTGACCGAGGGGGTGAGCCACGCCCGCTTTCGCCGGCGCCATGGCGTCGCCATGGAGGCCGTCTTCGGCCCGGTGATCGCGGAACTGGTTGGGAAGGGGCTTCTCGAGCGCGATGCGCGGGGCGTGCGCCTGACGCGGGATGGCCTGCTTTTGGGCAACGAGGTGTTTGCCCGCTTCCTCCTCGATGGTGGGAATGGAGGCAATGCGAATGATTGACAAACATGAGGGGGCTTGCTAGTGTAAAAGTAAGGGTTTAGCACTCGAAGTCCTCGAGTGCTAACAAGGTGGTGAACACGATGTTGACCGAGCGGCAGAAGCGCATCTTGCGCGCCATCGTCGACAACTACATTCGCTCGGGCGAGCCGGTTGGCTCGCGCACCATCTCCAAGCGCGAGGACATCGGGTTCAGCCCGGCCACGGTACGGAACGAAATGGCAGACCTGGAGGAAATGGGATACCTGGAACAGCCCCACACATCGGCCGGGCGGATTCCGTCGGAGAAGGGCTACCGGTTCTACGTTGACCACCTGATGGAACCCGTGCGGCTGAAACCGGAAGAAATCCGCCGTATCCGGCGGTTGTTTACCCAACGCCTTCATGAATTTGAGGAAGTGATCCGCCAGACGGCGACGATTCTCGCGTCGCTCACCAACTACACGGCGGTGGTGTTAGGGCCCGAAATCTACGAAACGCACCTCAAGCAGTTGGCCATTGTCCCGCTCAGCGCCGAGCGGGCCGTGGCCGTCATCGTGACGAACACCGGGCGCGTGGAACATCGTGTGGTCGACGTGCCGCCCGATTTGTCGCTGTCCGACGTGGAGCGCATGGTGAACTGGATTAACCATCGGCTGGCCGGCTTGCCGCTGTACATGCTGAAACAGCGCATTGATGCCGAGCTGGCCGAGGAGCTGCGCCGGGAAAGCGACCGATGTGCGCGCGTGCTGCAGCTCTTGGACCGCGCGTTGACGGTGGCCGACGAGGATGCCGAGCGCGTCTTCGTCGGCGGCACGACGAACATCCTGGCGCAGCCCGAGTTCCGCGACGTGGAAAAGGTGCGCGCGCTGCTTACCGTGCTGGAGCGGAGCGATCTCGTGGTGGAGCTCTTCGCCACGCGGGAGGACGGCGTTCGCGTGCGCATCGGGCGGGAGAACGCCAACGAGGCGGTGCAGGGGTGCAGCATCATCACCGCCTCGTACTCCGTGGACGGCAAGCTGGTCGGCACGGTGGGCATCCTCGGGCCGACGCGCATGGAGTACGGGCGGGTCGTCGGCATCCTGGAACACTTCGCCCATGACTTGTCCGCCTTGCTCAGCCGCCTGTACAGCGCATAGCCAAGATCCGGCGACGTGGACGAGCCAACGAGACGTGCGCATGGAGGGGGGGAGCGCCCCCCTTCGCTATGTTCTGCGAAAGAGGATGCGTGGTGGGCATGGAACAGCAAGCGGCAACCAAAGGAGACGAGAACGAGCAGCTGGCCACCCTCCTGCACAATGCCCGCGCGGTGCAGGCGGTGGCGACGGCGGTTGAGGGAACGCTGGGCCCCAAGGGACTGGATACGCTGCTGGTGGACGAAGGGGGCAACGTCGTCGTCACGAACGACGGCGTGACCATCTTGGAGAAGATGGACGTCCGCCATCCGGCGGCGCGCATGGTCGTGCGCATCGCTCAGTCCCAGCAGGCCGAGATGGGCGACGGCACGACAACGGCGACGGTCCTCGCCGCGGCCTTGGTGACCGAGGGCGTGCGCCAGGTACAGCGCGGCGTCCCCGTGGCGCGCGTGATTGCGGGGATGCGCAAGGGCATCGCCGAAGCGCTGCGCCTCCTCGGCGAGCGGGCCGTTCCCGTCCGCGGCCTCGACGATCCGGCCCTGACGCGCATCGCCTACATCGCCGGGCGCGAGCAGGCCGACATCGCCGAGCTGGTGGTGGAAGGCGCGCGGCGGGTCGGCGAAACCAAGCTGCGCGACCCCGACTTCAAGCTGGCCGATACCGTGGTGGCCCACGAGCGGGCGGAGAACGAAGTGGTGGCCGGCGTGCTGATCGGCAAGCAGCGCGTCAGCCGGCAGATGCCGGAACGGGTGACGGATGCGCGCGTGCTCATCGTGGACGACGCGCTGGCGCCGGAAAGCCTGGATGAAGAGGCCTTGGCCACCGAAGCCGGGTTTCGCCGGTACCTGGAATTGAAGGAAGCCTTCGTGCGCAACCTGGAAAAGTTGGTCCGATTAGGCGTGCGCTTCGTCGCCGTCGATCGGAGCCTGGATCCGGCGGCAGAGGAATTCTTTGTGGACCATGGCATTCTCGCCGTCCACCGCGTGGCCCGAGCCGAGCTGCGGCGGCTGGCGGCGCACACCGGAGCAGTGCCCATCAAGCGCACGGGGCTGAAAAAGAGGGAGGAGGATCTCGCCCGCTATTTGGGCACGGCCGAATGCGTGGAGGAGGACCCGCGCCTCGGCCGGGTGCGCGTGACGGGCGGCGGCGGCGAAGAGACGGCCACCATTCTCGTGGGTGCCTCCACCCGCGAGGTGACGGGCGAGCGGGAGCGCATCGCCCGCGACGCCGCCTCGGCCGTGCAGGCGGCGGTGCGCGGCGGGTACGTCCCCGGCGGCGGCAGCGTGGAGGTGGCGGTGGCGCGCGAGCTGGAGCGGCTGCGCGCCACGATGCGCGGCATGGAGGGCTTTGGCGTCGACGTGGTGGCGGCGGCGCTGCGCGTCCCCCTGGCGCGCATCGTGCAGAACGCCGGGTTCAACCCCCTGGAAAAGCTGGAGGCGGTGACGGCGGCGCAGGTGGAAAGCGGCAGCGACGCCCTCGGCGTGGATTGCGACACGGGGGAGGTTGTCGACATGGTGGCCGCCGGCGTTCTCGACCCGGCACCGGTGAAGCTGCACGCCCTGAAAACCGCCGGTGAGGTGGCCGAAGCGATTCTGCGCATCCACACGGTGATCCGCATGCGGCGGGACGAGGAAGGAGACGGCTAGGAGGTGGAAGGCGTGAACGGCAAGCGCGAAGCCCACGAGACGGAAGGCCGGGAAACCGCGCCGGTCGAACGCGCCGCGGAAACGAACCCTGCGGGCGCGGGCGCACCACAAGGCGGAGCGCCGTCCGGGTCGCAACCGGATCGGGATGAGGCGGGCCGGGCCGAGGCGGGGAACGCCGCAGGCGCCGATCAGCCGGAAGATGCGGCGCCAAGGGCGCCCGAAGCCGGGGAAGGTGCCGCGGGCGACGATGCCGAAACGGATCGCGACGAGGAGGCGGGCGATGCGGACGTGGCGGCCCTCAAGGCGCGCGTTGCCGAACTGGAACGCGAGGTGGCGGCCCTCAAGGCCCAGGCGCAGGAGGCCCACGAGCGCTTCCTGCGTGCACGGGCCGACCTGGAGAATGCCCGCAAGCGCTTTGAGCGGGAAAAGCAGGACGCGCTCACCTTCGGGGCGCTGCGCCTCGTCGAGCGCCTGTTGCCGGTGCTCGACAACTTCGAGCGGGCGATGGAAGCCAGCCGCGCCACCGACAACGTGGAGGCCTTGATGAAGGGCGTCGAAATGGTGCACCGCCAGCTCGATCAGGCCCTGCGCCAGGAGGGGCTGGAGCCGATCGAGGCCCTCGGCAAACCCTTTGACCCCAACGTCCATGAGGCGGTGATGCAGGCGGAGTCGAGCGACCATCCGCCGGGCACCGTTATCGAGGAGCTGCAGAAGGGGTATACCTTCAAAGGGCGCCTCGTGCGTCCGACGATGGTCAAGGTGAGCAAATAGGGGGCTCCCGGTCGGTGTTGAAGGGCGACCGGGGCACGGTTTTCCTGGGCATTCGGGTCCATGCGACACGGAAGCATGTACGTGAGGAGGGATGGGCACGATGAGCCGGATCATCGGCATTGACCTCGGGACGACCAACTCCTGCATGGCGTACCTGGAAGGCGGCCAGCCGGTTGTCATTCCCAATGCCGAAGGGGGGCGCACCACGCCGTCCGTCGTCGCCTTCAAGGACGGGCAGCGCATTGTCGGCGAGGCCGCCAAGCGCCAGGCGATCACCAACCCGGACCGGACGATCATCTCCATCAAGCGGCACATGGGCACCGACTACAAGGTGACCATCGACGGCAAGGCCTACACGCCGCAGGAGATCTCGGCGATGATTCTGCAGAAGCTGAAGGCCGACGCCGAAGCCTACTTCGGCGAGCCGGTGACGAAGGCGGTCATCACCGTGCCGGCCTACTTCAACGACGCCCAGCGCCAGGCGACGAAGGATGCCGGGCGCATCGCCGGGCTGGAGGTGCTGCGGATCATCAACGAGCCGACGGCGGCGGCGCTGGCCTACGGGCTGGACAAGGAAGGCGATCAGACGATCCTCGTCTATGACCTCGGTGGCGGGACCTTTGACGTCTCCATCCTTGAACTGGGTGACGGGATCTTTGAAGTGAAGGCCACCGCCGGCGACAACCGCCTCGGCGGCGACGACTTCGACCAGGCGATCATGGACTGGCTGATCGAGGAGTTCAAGGCGGAAACGGGCATCGACCTGCGCAATGACAACATGGCGATGCAGCGCCTGAAGGACGCCGCCGAGAAGGCGAAGAAGGACCTGTCCAGTGTGCTGACGACGACGATCTCCCTGCCCTTCATCGCCGCCGATGCCACGGGGCCGAAGCACCTTGAGCGCGAGCTGACGCGGGCCAAGTTCGAGGAGCTGACGGCCCACCTCGTCGAGCGGACGATGGGCCCGGTGCGCCAGGCGCTCCAAGACGCCGGCCTGACGCCGAATGACATCGACAAGGTGATCCTCGTCGGCGGGTCGACGCGCATTCCGGCGGTGCAGGAGGCGATCAAGAAGTTCATCGGCAAGGAGCCGCACAAGGGCGTCAACCCCGACGAAGTGGTGGCCATGGGCGCGGCCATCCAGGCCGGCGTGCTGTCCGGCGAGGTGAAGGACGTCGTCCTCCTCGACGTGACGCCGCTGTCCCTGGGGATCGAGACGCTTGGCGGCGTGTTCACGAAGCTCATCCCGCGCAACACGACGATCCCGACGAGCAAGTCGCAGATCTTCACCACGGCGGCCGACAACCAGACGTCGGTGACGATCCGCGTGGCCCAGGGCGAGCGGGAGATGTTCGCCGACAACAAGTTCCTCGGCGAGTTCGAGCTGAGCGGCATCCCGCCGGCGCCGCGCGGCGTGCCGAAGATTGAGGTCACCTTCGACATCGACGCCAACGGCATCGTCCACGTGTCGGCCAAGGACCTGGCCACCGGCAAGTCGCAGAAGATCACCATCACTTCCGGCGGCGGCCTGTCGGAAGAAGAGATCCAGCGCATGATCAAGGAAGCCGAGCAGTACGCCGAGGAAGACAAGAAGCGCCGGCAGGCCGTCGAGCTGCGCAACGAGGCCGACCAGCTCCTGTACACCGTCGACAAGACGATGAAGGACTTCGGCGACAAGGTGGCCCAGGCCGACAAAGACCTGATCGAGGAGAAGAAGGCGGCGCTGAAAAACGCCCTGGCCGGGACCGACCTTGAGGAGATCCGCAAGGCCAAGGATGCCCTGGCCGAGGCCATCGCCCAGGTGTCGACCAAGGTGTACCAGCAGGCCGGGGCGCAGGCGGCGTCTGGCGGCCAGTCCGGCGGCGAGGCCAAGAAAGACGAGAACGTCGTCGACGCCGAATACAAGGTGATGGACGACGAGAAGAAGTGACGCGGCGTGCCGGTCAACGCCACGGGGGCGCTTTTGGGCGCGCATTTCCCGGTTTCTCGGCGTTGACCGTTTTCGTCCCGGCCGCGCGCGGCGGCCGGCGCCGCGATGGCGGGAGTGATGCCGATGTCCAAGCGGGACTATTACGAGGTCCTCGGGGTGTCCCGCGACGCTTCCCCGGAAGAAATCAAAAAAGCGTACCGCAAGCTGGCCCGCAAGTACCACCCCGACGTGTGCAAGGAGCCCGACGCGGCGGAGAAATTCAAAGAGGTCAAAGAGGCCTACGACGTCCTCAGCGATCCCGAGAAGCGGGCCCGCTACGACCGCTTCGGCCACGCCGGCGTTCATGCCGACGTGGGCGGCGCGTCCGGGGCGGGCGCCGGCGATCCGGGCGCGGGAGCCGGCGGCTTCGATTTCGGCGGGTTCGGCGACATCGGTGACCTCTTCGACCTCTTCTTCGGCGGCGGGCGGCGCCAGCACCCGCACGCCCCGCGCCAGGGGGCCAACGTGGAGGTGCCGCTCGTCGTCGACTTCCGCGAGGCGGCCTTTGGCACCGAAGTGGACCTCGAGGTGCCGCGCGAAGAACCCTGTTCCACCTGCCACGGCACCGGCGCCCGGCCCGGCACCCAGCCGGAGGTGTGCCGCGCCTGCGGCGGCACGGGGATGGAGGAGGTCGTGCAGGCGACGATTCTCGGCCGCATGGTCAGCCGGCGCACCTGTTCGGTGTGCGGCGGGCGCGGGCGGATCATCATCGAGCGGTGCCGTGCCTGCGGCGGGGCGGGACGGGTGCGCGTGCGGCGAGCCGTGCGCGTCAAGGTCCCCCCGGGCGTCGACACGGGGACGCGCCTGCGCATCCCCGGGGCGGGCGAGGCCGGCTACAACGGTGGCCCGCCGGGCGACCTGTACGTGGTGATTCGCGTCAAGCCCGACGACTTCTTCCGCCGCGAAGGGGATGACCTTTACTGCGACGTGCCGATCACCTTTGTCCAGGCCGCGCTTGGCGACGAAATCGAGGTGCCGACCCTCGACGGACGCGTCAAGCTGCGCATCCCGCCGGGCACGCAAACGGGGACGCTTTTCCGCCTGCGCGGGAAGGGCATTCCTCGCCTGCGCGGCGGTGGACGCGGCGACCAGCACGTGCGCGTCGTCGTCGTCACGCCGACCCACCTGACCGAGCGCCAGAAGGAGCTCCTGCGGGAGTTTGCCGCCATCAGCGGGGAAGAGACGCACCGCGGGGAAAGCCTGTTCGAAAAGATGAAGCGGGCCTTTCGGGGCGGCTGATCGCGGCCGCCTGCGCCATGTCGCGCCGTCCGATCGGCACGCCATGCGCGTTGCAAGCGGGTGCGCACGGGTCTGGACCGGGCTCGAGGGCGTTCGCCTTGGGGCCGGCATTTTTGTTGCCCAACGCCCGCGCATCCGTCGGTCTGCGTCCGGTGATGCCATCGCGCGCAGGGTTGTGCGTTTGGGCGCGCGGCCGTTTCCGTCGGACATCCGCGCCGTTTACAGAGTTTTACGCGAAAATTCACCCGTTCTTCATCGCTGGCACGGCATTTATAATGATGGAAATGAAGAGAGCCCTTCTTATGATGGAAATGAAGGGAGCCATCCGTTCGCGATGGCCGACATGGGCCGAGGTGCCGACGGGGGGTTTTGTGGCGATGGGAGCGCTGAAGCCGCTCCACGAGACGTTGAAGGAAAAGCGCTGGTTGAAATCTGCACACCGGGGAGGGAGAGCGACCGCACCGGAGAACACGCTGACGGCGTTCCGCAAGGCGCTCGAGGCCGGCGTCGACATGATCGAGCTCGACGTTCAGCTGACCCGCGATGGGCATCCGGTCGTGTTTCACGACTGGACCTTGGAACGCACGACCAATGGCCGCGGCCGGCTGGCCGATCAGTCCCTCGACGATCTGCGCCGGCTCGACGCCGGAAGCTGGTTTGCCGAGGTCTATCGTGGCGAACCGGTGCCCACGCTGTCGGAGGTGCTGGAGTGGTCCTCGAGCCGGCTCTACTTGCAGATTGAGCTGAAGAGCCGCGGAAGCGACGCCGATGCGCTGTGCGACCGCGTCGTGCACATGATCAAGGAGCGGCACATGGAAGAGCAAGTGATGGTGATGTCCTTTGACCACGCCATCGCCCGCCGGGTCAAGCAGTTGGAGCCCCGCATGATGACGGGCGTCATCTGTCAGGCGCGGCTGATCGATCCGGTGTCGGTGGTGCGGCAGGCGCAAGCCGACGTGCTGTGCGTCGATTACGACCACCTGCGGCGGGAAGACGTCGATGCGCTGCACCGCGAGAATGTGGCCGTGCACAGCTTTGCGCCGACACCGGAGACGCTGCGCGAGCTGGTGGAGTGGGGGGTTGACATCGTGCAAACCGACGACCCTTCCGCCTTTCAAGCGGTTACCGGCCAAGGTGAAGCAGGAGCCGTTAAGGGGTAAAGAACAATGGTCATGCAAGGATAGAGCCCCGTTGGCCGCGCCGTGCGGCGGCATAATGGAGACGACCAACGGCGCATACTTATAGACGCAGGCAAGGATAGAGCCCCATTGCCCGCGCCGTGCGGCGACGGATTTTTTTCCGCGCGGGCCCGGTTGTTTTTTCCATATACGGTCATCACTAACCTTGGTTCTTATCTTCTCCGTTTTGGAGGTGGGTTGCACGATGACGGCGAAGGGGAAGGCGGGTCGCGCCATCGGCTGGCGAAAGATTCTGGTCGGGCTGCTGCTCTTGCCGGCGCTGGTGGCGGGCGGGTGTGCCACAACGCCCAAACAGGAAGAGAGCGAACCTGCCGGAGAGGGCCAAACGGTGACGCTCACGGCGATGGTGGTGGGCAAGCCCACGGAACGCTACCGGTTGGAAAACCTCAAGGCCGCGGCGGAGCGGCTCAACAAAAAATTGGCCCAGGAAGGCCAAACGGTGCGCGTGCGCGTCGAGGGAAAACTGGAAGACCGGCCTTGGGAGGAATACAAGCAGAAGTTTATTCTCGCGGCGGAAGCACACAAAGCGCCCGACATCGTGCTCAGCGGGCACGAGGACGTGGCACCGTGGTCGGACGCCGGCCACATTCTTCCGCTCGACGAATACGTGAAAGACAGCCCGGTGTACCGCGACGTGTTTCCCAATCTGTGGAAATCTGTGACTTATAAAGGAAAAATATGGGCCATTCCTCAGGACGTGGAAGCCCGTCCGCTGTACTACTGGAAACCCCTGTTGCGCCAAGCCGGTTGGACGGAGGCCGATGTGAACGCGCTCCCGGAGAAGATCCGAAACGGGGACTTCGTGTTGGATGACATGCTCCGGACGGCCAAGGCGTTGCAGGACAAGGGCGCCGTGGAACCGGGCATGGGCTTCTGGACGCGCCCGCAGCCGGGTCCGGACTTCTATCTCTTCTACCTGGCCTATGGCGGGGAGTTGCAGGACCCGGCGACGGGCAAGCTCGTCCTTGACAAACAGGCCCTCCTGAACGAGTACCGCTTCTTTGCGCGGGCGGCGCAGCAAGACAAGGTGATGCGGCCCACCCTCATCGGGACCGATTGGACCATCTGGCACCGCACGGTGATGGGACAAAAGGTGGGGTTCTTCCATGGTGGCTCGTGGCAGGTGGCCGAGTGGAAGGACAAGTACGGCTTGACCGAAGACAAGATGGCCGATCTCGGGTATGCCCTGATTCCCAGCGGCATCAAAGGAAAGCCCGGCGTGACGCTGTCGCATCCCCTGGTCTATATGGTGACGGCGCAATCGAAGCACCCCGACCTGGCCGCCCGCCTGCTGCTGGAGGCGACGGCCCCGGATCTCAATACCCGTCACGCCGTCGCCAGCGGGCACCTGGCGATCATGAAGGCGCAGCTGGACGATCCCGAATACAAGAAAAGCGGGTTTCTGCATGCCATCAGCTACATGGTGGAGCACGCCAAGTTCTTGCCCCTGCACAGCAAATTTGGCACCTACGACCAAATCGTCTACCGCGGCCTGACGGCGGTGGTGGCCGGGCAGATGACGCCGGAAGAGGCCGTGGACACGGTGGCGTCCCAGCTCAAGGCCCAATTGGGCGATGAGGTGGTTGTGCGATGAGCGGGCGTCCGCTGTTTCGCGGCGGGCGCCTATCCGCCTTCTTTTTGCTTCCCTTTTTGTTGGTGGTGGCGGTCTTTTTTGTCGTTCCCGTCGTGCTGACGCTGCTCGTAAGCTTGACCAACATGAGCGTGGCCACGGGACTGAGCGGGTACGACTGGGTCGGTTTGGAAAATTATCGCCGCATCGTGCAGGATCCCGTAATCGGCCGAATTCTGTACAACACCGTCCTGTTTGTCGGCCTGACCTTGGCCCTCTTTAACGTGGGCCTGGCCCTGGTGCTGGCCTTGGCCACCTCCTTCTTGTCCGAACGGTGGGGCAACGCGTTCCGCGCCCTGTGGCTGCTGCCGCGCATCACCCCCTCGGTGGTGTATGTGCTGATGTGGCGGTATTTTGCTGCGGAACCGCCGTACGGGATTCTCAACCAAGTGCTTCAGGGGTTGGGCCTTCCCGCTGCGTCCAACTGGCTCCACGAGGCGCCGTGGCCCATGATCATCGCCATCAACGGGTTTGTTGGGGCGTCCATGGGGATGATCATCTTCTCTGCCGCCATTCGCGCCATCCCGCGTCACCTGATTCTCGCCGCCCAGCTGGACGGGGCGACGGCGTGGGCCCTTATTCGGCATATCGTCCTGCCCCACCTGAGATGGCCGGTGCTCTTTGTTGTCGCGTACCAGACGCTGTCCCTTTTGGCGTCGTACGAATACATCCTGCTTACCACCAACGGGGGGCCCGGCTACTACACCACCGAGGTGTGGGCTTTGTATGCCTTCCACACGGCGCTGTCCAACTACTTCGGCAACGCGCAATTTGGCCAGGGAGCGGCGTTGGCGTCGGTCCTTGTCGTGATGGGCATTGCCGCTTCCTTCCTGTATCTGCGCCTGTTTCCGTTTCGGAAGCTCACCGACCGGCCCAAAATCGAGGTTTCGTAACCGGATCCCGCGGGTCAAATGGCCCGTTCTTCTCGCGACACGCGAAAGGAGGAGCGGCGAATGCTCGGTGCATCCAGCGAGGTGCGTCGACGTGCCTGGGTGCCGTGGCTGTTTCTGATCCCCGTCACGTTGCCCCTCGTGTTGTTGTACGTCTGGCTGTTTTTGGCGTCGTGGAGCTCGGGCATGGAGGGGTTGCGTCCCCTCGGGTGGACGGCGGCCAACTGGTCGTTCCTGTGGGCGCCCGATCCGTACTTGCCCAACATCTGGGCGCTCACGGGCAACACGCTGCTGTTTGCCGCCCTCGTCACCCTCGGCGAGGTGGGGCTGGCCAGCACGGCGGCGTACGCCTTGTCCCGCCTGCACGTGCCGGCACGGCGGTTGTGGTTGGGGCTGCTGATCGTCCTCCACGCGTTTCCGAGCATCACCCTGCTCGTGGCCATCTTTCTGCTCTTGCGCTTCCTTGGCCTCTACGACACGCTGGTGGGCGTTGTTCTCGTCAAGATCGCCCTCGATTTGCCGTTTCACGTGTGGGTGCTGAAGGGGTTTTACGACCAGGTGCCGTGGGATTACGAGATGGCGGCAATGGTGGACGGGGCCAGCCGCTTCGCCGTGTGGCGCCGCGTGGTGCTGCCGCTGGTGAAGCCGGGGCTGCTCGCCTCGGGGGTCTTCGCCTTTTTGTCCGGCTGGAACGAGTTTTTGCTTCCCTATGTGCTGGCCCCGGGCATGGAGACGCAGACGCTGCCCGTCTTTTTAAGCAGCTTGCTGTCGCAAGCCGACGTGGCCGATTACGGCATGGTGGCGGCGGTGGGCGTCTTTTACATGATCCCCGTGCTGGTGGTGTACGCGGTCATGCAGCGGTACCTGCTGGCGCTGTATACGGGAGGCGTGAAGGGATGAAGGTGGAACTGGAGGGCGTGACGAAACGCTTTGGCGGCGTGACCGCCGTGGAGGGCCTCACCTTGGAGATTCCCTCCGGCGCCCTGGTGGCCCTGCTCGGGCCGTCGGGGTGCGGCAAATCGACCACGTTGTACCTCTTGGCCGGCGTGCTCAAGCCGACGGCCGGCACCATCCGCTTCGACGGCCGGGTGGTGAACGACGTCCTGCCGCAGCATCGCAATATCGGGATGGTGTTTCAAAGCTACGCCCTGTACCCGCACATGACGGTGTACGACAACATCGCCTTCCCCCTGCGCATGCAGAAGCAGCCGGAGGCGGCGATCCGCCGGCGGGTGCACGACTACGCCGAGCTCGTGCAGGTGGCCCACTTGCTGGACCGCCGCCCTGCGGAGCTGTCCGGCGGCCAGCCGTGAAGAAGCCGAAGTTGCTCCTGCTGGACGAGCCCCTCTCCAACCTGGACGCCCAGCTGCGCTTGGCCATGCGCGTTGAGATCCGCCGCATTCAGCGCGAGGTGGGTATCACGACGGTGCTCGTCACCCATGACCAGATCGAGGCGATGACCATCGCCGACCGCGTGGTGCTGATGGACGCGGGGCGCATCGTGGCCCATGGCACGCCCTCGGAACTGTATCGGACGCCGCCCAACCGCTTCACGGCGGCCTTTATCGGCCACCCGCCGATGAACTGGTTGGAAGGCCGCTCCGACGGCCGCCGATTGCACGTGGCCGGAACGGGGTTTTCCATTGAGCTGGATGTCCCTCTGCCCGCCGGTGAATATGACATTGGCGTGCGCCCCCATCAGGTGGAGCTGACGGCCCCGGGTCAGGGGTTTGCGGACGGCACCGTCGAGCTTGTCGAGCTCTTGGGGCATGAGGCGATGGCCACGGTGCGCGTCGAAGGCGGCCCGCGGTTGCGCGTGCTGGTGGACGGCGGGGCCCCGCCGTCGGAGGGCCAGCGTGTGGGGGTGCGCGTTGCCCCGCACGCCCTTCACGTGTTCCGGAAGGACGACGGCCGCCGCGTATCCTTGGCCGGTGGCGAGGCGAACGCGCCCTTGGTACAATAGACGGAGATCGCGGGCAAGACGCGGTGCACGCGTCGAACGGACGGCGCGGCAGCCGCGTTTTGTCGTGTCACCCGCGGCCAAGCGGAGGGGCGAGAGACGATGAAGTGGACCGAGATCGCCGTGCACACGACGCACGAGGCGCAGGAGGCGGTAGCCAACCTTCTGCACGAGGCGGGCGCGGGAGGCGTGGTGATCGAGGATCCCCTCTTGTTGTCGCGTGAGGGGGATCCCACCTACGGCGAGATCGTGGCCCTCGACCCCGCGGCATACCCGGCGGAAGGCGTGGTGGTGAAGGCCTATCTGCCGCCGTCTCCCCATCTGCCTGAGACGGTGAAGGCCATCGAGGCGGCGGTGCGCGGCTTGGCCCAATACGGCCTTGACCCGGGGCCGGCCCGCGTCACCCTGGCCGAGGTGGACGAGGAGGACTGGAGCGCGGCGTGGAAGAAATACTACAAGCCGATCCGCGTCACCGAACGGCTCACGATCCGCCCGGTGTGGGAGCCGTACACGCCTGCGCACCCGGACGAGCGGGTGATCGTCCTCGATCCCGGCATGGCCTTTGGCACCGGCACGCACCCCACGACGGTGCTCTGCCTGCGCGCCCTGGAGAAGGCGGTACGGCCCGGTGACGCGGTGATCGACGTCGGGTGCGGGTCCGGCGTGCTGGCCATCGCCGCGGCCAAGCTGGGCGCGGACAAGGTGCTGGCCCTCGACCTCGATCCGGTGGCGGTGAAGGCGGCCCGGCAAAACGTGGCCCTCAACAAGCTGGGTGACCGCGTCACCGTGCGGGAGAACAACCTCCTCGACGGCGTGACCGACGCGGCCGATGTGATCGTGGCCAACATCCTGGCCGAGGTGATCGTTCGCCTGGCCGGTGACGCGGCGGCGCATCTCAAGCCGGGCGGGACGTTCATCGCCTCGGGCATCATTCGGTCCAAGGCGCCGGCGGTGTTGGAGGCGATCCAATCCAGCGGCCTGTCCATCGTGGAAACGGTTTCCGAGGACGATTGGCTGGCGGTGGTCGCGAAAAAATGATAAAATAACGAGGTTCATAGGGTTACAAGAATGAGGTTGTTTTCCATGCAGCGGTACTGGGTTCCCCGTGAGCGGTTTGCCGGCGACCGGGCGGTGTTGCTGGACGAGGACGCCCACCATGCCGTGCGCGTGATGCGCCTGAGGGCGGGCGACGCCGTGGTCGTCTGCGACGGCGAGGGCGGCGTGTGGCGGGCCGAGATCGCCAGCGCCTCGCCGCGCGAGGTGGTGGTGCGGCTCGTCGAGACCGTGCCGGAGGATCGGGAGCTGCCGGTGGAATTGGCCCTCGCCCAAAGCCTGCCCAAGGGCGACAAGATGGACCTCATCCTGCAAAAGGGCACCGAATTGGGTGTCGGCTGTTTTGTGCCGCTGGTGTCGGCGCGCACGGTGGTGAAGCTGGACGAAAAGAAGGCGGCGCAGCGGCAAGCGCGCTGGGCGCGCATCGTGAAAGAAGCCTTTGAGCAGTCCCGTCGCACCCTACTGCCGCGCGTCGAACCGGTGCGGCGGTGGGACGAGGTGCTCCGGCTCGCCGGCGACTACGACGCCGCACTGCTCGCCCATGAAGGAGAGGGAACGGTGCCCTTGGGAGCGGCCCTCGCTGCCGTGCGACCGGGGCAGCGCGTTCTTGCCCTCGTCGGTCCGGAGGGCGGTTTTGCCCCGGAAGAGGTGCAGGCGGCGCGAGGGGCCGGGTTTGTGCCCGTGTCCCTCGGCAAGCGTGTGCTGCGAACGGAAACGGCCGGGCTGTTTCTCGCCGCGGCGTTAACCTACCACTTCGAATTGACGCGCTGATCGACCACGCAAAACACGCAAAAGAGAAAGGAGGGTGGCGCCATGCCTACGGTGGCCTTCCACACGCTGGGGTGCAAGGTGAACCACTACGAGACGGAAGCGGTGTGGAACCTCTTTAAGCAGGCCGGGTACCGGCGGGTCGACTTCAACGACGAGGCCGATGTGTACGTGATCAACACGTGCACGGTGACGAACACCGGCGACAAGAAGAGCCGCCAGGTGATCCGCCGCGCCGTCCGCCGCAACCCCGACGCCGTCATTGCCGTCATGGGCTGCTATGCGCAAACCTCGCCGGCGGAAGTGATGAGCATCCCCGGTGTCGACATCGTTATCGGTACGCAGGACCGCGACAAGATCCTCGAGTACGTGGAGCGGTACCAGGCCGAGCGCAAACCCATCAACGCCGTGCGCAACATCATGAAGACGCGCACCTTCGAGGAACTCGACGTGCCGGCCTTCACCGACCGCACGCGGGCCTTCCTGAAGATCCAGGACGGCTGCAACAACTTCTGCACCTTCTGCATCATCCCCTGGGCGCGGGGGCTTCTCCGCAGCCGCAAGCCGGAGAGCGTGCTCGCCCAGGCGCGGCAGCTAGTGGAACAAGGGTACAAGGAAATCGTCCTCACCGGCATCCACACGGCGGGCTACGGCGAAGATCTGGAAGACTACTCCTTCGCCCAACTGCTGGCCGACCTCATCCAGATCGACGGCCTCAAGCGGCTGCGCATCAGCTCCATCGAGGCCAGCCAGGTGACGGACGAGGTGATCGCCGTCATCCAGAGCTCGGAGAAGCTGTGCCGCCACCTGCACATCCCGCTGCAGTCGGGCGACGACGAGATCCTGAAGCGGATGCGCCGCAAGTACACCACGGCGGAGTACCGCGCCAAGATCGAGCGGATCCGCGAGGCGCTGCCGGGGGTGGCCATCACCACCGACGTGATCGTCGGCTTCCCCGGCGAGACGGACGCCCACTTTGAAAACACCTATCGTTTCATCGAGGAGATCGGCTTCGCCGAGCTGCACGTCTTCCCGTACTCCAAGCGCAACGGCACGCCGGCGGCGCGCATGCCGGACCAGGTGCCGGAAGGGGTGAAGAAGGCGCGGGTCGACCGGCTCATCGCGCTGTCGAACCGCCTCTCCCTTGCCTATGCCCAGCAATTCGTCGGCGACGTGCTCGACGTCATCCCCGAGCATCCCGTGCGCGACCTGCCCGATTCGGGCCTGTACGTCGGCCACACCGACAACTACCTGAAGGTGGTCTTCCCCGCCGACGCGTCGCTGGTCGGGAAGATCTGCAAGGTGCGCATCGACGAAGCCGGGCCGGACGAATGCAAGGGTACCCTCGTGCGCGTCCTCGACGACGACGTGCCGATGGCCCACGTGTCGTGAAGTCCAGAAAACCCGCTTTCCCCTTGTGGGGAGGCGGGTTTTTTGCAACTCCCCTGCAACCCCCTCGTTCTACCCTGTTGCCAGACAAGATGGAGGGGGAAAGCGATGATCGGAAAAAGCGACTGGCTAGAGCGAAGAAGCCGACTGGCACCCGGCCGCGTGGCCGTCATCGACGGCGATACGGGCCAGCGTTGGACCTATGGTGATCTGCGGGAACGGGCCAACCGGTTGGCTCGTTTCTTGCATTCGCACGGTGTGGGGAAAGGGGATCGGGTGACCCTGCTCGCCCCGAACCACCTGGCCTACCTCGACATGCTGTGGGCCTGCGCGCGGCTGGGGGCCATCTTTGTTCCACTCAACTGGCGGCTGGCGGCGACGGAATTGGCCGAGGTGGTGAACGATTGCACGCCGTCTCTTTTGTTTGTCCACGCCCGCTTCGCTGACCGGGCTGCGAAACTGGCCGTTCCCCACACGATGGTGATCGAGGATGCAGCGTATCTGGAGGTGCTTTCATACGGGCGGCTTAAACGCCTTGACGGTGCCGCTCCTCGTGGCTGGTGGCACCGTGGTGCTGACGGACGGGTTTGATCCGGAGCGGGCCATGCGGATCCTCGATCAGTACGGCTGCACGATTGTGCTCATGGTGCCGACCATGTACCACATGATCATGAACGGCGCGGTCCTGCATGTGGATGGCGGGATTGCGTTGTAGTCTCATGGGCCTTTTGGATGTTCAGTGAAAATCAGGTGATGGGGGGTGGAAAAAATGGCCCATTGGCGCGGTTGGCGTCGCATGTTCCGGGATCCAACCCGCTTCCCGAAGAGGGGGAAGCGGGTTTTCGTGTGGAGATCACCTACCGGCAACGATTTATCCGCCTGCCGAACGGCTGTAGCGCAACAGGTGTATCGCGTGGGGAACAGCTGTTGCGCTTCTCCCTTGTCTTGTGCGCGTTCGCGCGGGAAAACGCCGTTGGCACGCAGTTTGCTCTTTGATAGAGGGTGAAACGCTTTCCAGGGGGAAAGCGTCAGCTTCATCATCCATCATCAACCAGAGGGGAGGGGGCGTGCGTTTCCGTATCCACCTGAACCCATTTTGACCCTTCATTCAAGCTCTCGCGGTGGCAGAGAAGCGCGATGACGAAACCATCGCATATCCAACCAGGACAAGGGAGGTTCAAAGATGGCGAGGAGCATTCAGGTGCTGGGGATCGATGCCGGCGGGACGATGACGGACACCTTTTTCGTCGACGCGGAAGGGAACTTTGTCGTTGGCAAGGCGCAGAGCACCCCGCAGGACGAGTCGGTCGGCGTGATCAACTCATCGAAAGACGCGCTGGCGCAGTGGGGGCTCACCGTCGAAGACGTCTTTCCGCAGCTCGTGACGGCCGTGTATTCGGGGACGGCCATGCTCAACCGCATCGTGCAGCGGAAAGGCTTGCGCGTCGGGTTGATCGTCAACCGCGGGTTGGAAGATTTCCATCGCATGGGGCGGTCGGTTCAATCCTACCTGGGCTATTCATACGAAGATCGCTTGCACCTCAATACCCATCGCTATGATCCCCCCTTGGTCCCGAGGGAGTTGACCTTTGGGGTCACCGAACGGATCGACATGTTCGGCAACATTGTCATCCCGCTGCGAGAAGAGGAAGCCTATGAGGCGGCACGAAAGCTTGTGGAATTAAATGTGGAAGGCATTGTCATCAGCTTCCTTCATTCGTACAAGAACCCCGTGCATGAACGGCGGGTGCGCGACATCGTCCTCGAGGTGGTGCGGGAAGCCGGGAAGGAGATCCCCATATTTGCCTCTGCCGACTATTATCCCGTGCGCAAAGAGTCCCACCGCACGAATACCACCATCCTCGAAGCGTATGCCGCAGAGCCGTCGCGGAAGACCTTGGTCCGAATTAACGAGCGATTCAAACAACTCGGCGCCCGCTTCGACTTGCGGGTGATGGCCAGCCACGGCGGAACGATCAGCTGGAAGGCGAAAGAGCTGGCGCGGACGGTCGTGTCGGGGCCGATCGGCGGCGTCATTGGGGCGCGATCCCTCGGCGAACGTCTCGGCTACCGCAACATCGCGGCCACCGATATCGGCGGCACGAGCTTTGACATGGCGCTGATCGTCCAAGGGCAGTTCACCATCCAGCACGATCCGGATATGGCCCGGTTGGTCTTGTCTTTGCCCCTTGTGCAAATGGACAGCGTGGGGTCGGGTGCCGGCAGCTACGTGCGCATCGATCCGTATACGCATTCGATCAAGATCGGCCCGGACAGCGCGGGGTACCGCGTCGGCGTCTGCTGGCCGGAAAGCGGCGTCGAGACCGTCACCATCTCCGACTGTCACGTCGTGCTCGGCTACATCAACCCCGACAATTTCCTCGGCGGGCAAGTCAAACTGGATCCACAGCGGGCCCGTAAAGCGATTGAGGAGCAAATCGCCCGTCCGCTGGGGCTATCGGTGGAGGAAGCGGCCGCGGGTGTGATTGAGCTCCTCGATACGCGCCTTCGCGATCATTTGCGGGCGATGATCAGCGGAAAAGGCTATCACCCTTCGGATTTCGTCTGCTTCTCCTACGGCGGCGCCGGTCCGGTTCACACGTACGGGTATACCGAAGGGCTCGAATTCGAGGACATCATCATTCCCGCCTGGGCGGCCGGTTTTTCCGCCTTCGGTTGCGCCGCGGCGGAATTTGAGTACCGCTACGACAAGAGCCTCGACATCAACGTGGCGCCGGATGCCGGTGCGGCCGAAAAGCTTGAAGCCGTCAGCGTGCTGCAGAGCGCCTGGAGCGAACTGGCGGAAAAGGTGATCGAAGAGTTCCGCCTCAACGGCTATTCGCCCGAAAGCGTCACGCTGTTCCCGGGTTACCGCATGATGTACCGCGGCCAGCTGAATGATCTCGAGATCAATTCGCCGCTCAGCCGTGTCGAGAAGGCCGAGGACTGGGATCGGTTGACGGAAGCTTTTGAGGAAACGTATGCCCGCGTGTACGCCAAAGCCGCCCGCAGTCCCGAATTGGGCTTCAGCATTACCGGCGCGATCATGCGCGGCATTGTGCCGAGCGTCAAGCCGCGCATTCCGGAAGAGCCGCTCAGCGGTCCCACACCGCCGGACGAAGCGTATCGCGGACAGCGGCCGTTCTACTTCCGCGGGAAATGGGTGAAGGCAGACATCTGGGACATGGACGCCTTAAAAGCGGGCAATCAGATTGAGGGTCCCGCGATCATCGAGGCCCCGTCGACGACGCTTGTCGTTCCTCCGGGGTGGAGCACGACGTTGGATGAGCACCGCCTCTTCCATCTCAAGCGCCGTTAAGCCATCACGATCCTGAAGGAGGATGGTCGAAATGGCCAAAACCCAAACGGCACAGGGCATGGCTTTCCGCCCGTTAAAGCTGGAGGGACAGACGCTCAAAACGCACCGCGATGAGGTGCTCCAGCTCACGCGGGAAACCGGACACTATGCCGGGTTGACGAAGTTGGAACTCAAAGAGCGCAACCCGATTCTGTACAACAAAATGTTTTCGCGGCTGCGCGCCGGCGTGGTGCATGCCCGCGAGACGGCGAAGCGCATCGCCGCTTCGCCGATCGTTGAACAAGAGGGTGAGCTTTGCTTTACCCTCTACAACCCCGCCGGCGATTCGCTGATGACCTCCACGGGCATCATCATCCACGTCGGGACGATGGGCGCGGCCATCAAATACATGATCGAAAACGGGTGGGAAGAAAACCCCGGGATTCGTCCAGGCGACATCTTTACCAACAACGACTGTTTGTTGGGAAATGTTCACCCGTGCGATGTGCACACGATCGTCCCCATCTTCTGGGAAGATCAGCTGGTCGGTTGGGTTGGGGGCGTGACGCACGTGATCGATACCGGCGCCCTCGGGCCGGGATCGATGACCATGGGGCCGGTGCAGCGGTTTGGTGACGGCTACCAGATCACCTGCCGGAAAACCGGGGAAAACGACCGTCCGCTCCGCGACTGGCTCCATGAAAGCCAGCGGTCCATCCGCACGACGCGCTACTGGCTGCTCGATGAGCGCACCCGCATCGCCGGCTGCCACATGATCCGCGATCTGGTGCTCGACCTCATTCGGGAAGTCGGAATCGACAACTATATGCGGTTTGCCTACGAGATCGTGGAAGACGGGCGCCGCAGCCTGATTCGCAGGATCAAGTCGATGACGGTGCCGGGCAAGTATCGGGCGGTGGCGTTTGTCGACGTCGGCTACAAACATCCGGACGTTCAGGTCCCGCCCTATGCGAAGGTCGACACGATCATGCATGCGCCGCATGAAATCACGATCCATCCGGACGGCACCTGGAAGCTCGATTTTGAAGGGTCGAGCCGCTGGGGTTGGCATTCCTTCAACGCGCAACCGGTCTCGTTCACCAGCGGGATCTGGGTGATGATGACGCAAACCCTGATTCCGACGGAACTCGTCAATGACGGCGCCTATTATGCAACGCAATTCCGCTTGCCCAGGGGGACATGGCAGAACCCGGACGATCGCCGCACGGCCCACTCGTACGCTTGGCACTTCCTGGTTTCCGCCTGGAGCGCCATCTGGCGAAGCCTCAGCACGGCCTACTTTGCCCGCGGGTATCTCGAAGAAGTCAACGCCGGCAACGCCAACACGTCCAACTGGCTCCAAGGCGGCGGGTTCAACCAGTACGACGAGATTCACGCCGTCAACAGCTTTGAGGCGGCTTCCGAGGGGACGGGAGCCGGTGCGGTGAAAGACGGTCTGGATCATGCGGCCGCGATCTGGAACCCCGAAGGCGACATGGGCGACATGGAGATTTGGGAGTTGGCGGAGCCGCTGATCTACTTGGGACGCAACGTCAAGGCCAACACCGGCGGGTACGGGAAGTATCGCGGCGGGTGCGGCTATGAGACGCTCCGCATGGTGTACAACGCCAAGGACTGGACCATGTTCTTCATGGGGAACGGGTATATGGTCAGCGATTGGGGGCTCATGGGCGGCTATCCCTCGGCCACCGGCTATCGCTTCGAAGCCCATGGCACCGATCTGAAAGAACGGATCGAGAAGGGGCTGCCGATTCCGCTTGGGCCCGATGCCGATCCGGATCACCCCGAGTACGAGAAGCTCATGCAGGCCCGCACCATCAAGCGGGATAAGCAAACGATGACCACGGAGACGATCTTTGAGAACTACGATCTCTACCTGAACTACTTGCGCGGCGGCCCCGGCTTCGGCGATCCGATTGAGCGCGATCCCGCGAAGATCGAAGCCGACCTGAACGGCGGGTACTTGCTCCCCCGCTATGCGGAAAAGGTGTATGGGGCGGTCATCTATCAAGATGAGCAAGGCCGCTGGCATGTGGATCGAGAGGCGACCCAAAAGCGCCGGGAGGAGATTCGCAAGGAGCGCATCGCCCGTGCGAAGCCGACGCGCGAGTGGATGAAGGAGGAGCGGGAGCGCATCTTGCGCAAGGAGGCCTCGGTGCAGGTGCGCCACATGTTCGCGACGAGCTTCCAGCTGAGCCCCAAGTTTTTGGCGGAATTTAAGCGCTTCTGGGATCTGCCGGAGGACTGGAACCTGACCGAAGAAGAGCTGGAGGTGCCGACCTTCGGTTCGAAGCATCGCATGAGCGTGGAACAGCTGCCCGATGTGAAACGCCTTGTGCTTGTCGAAGAGTAAAGGCGCAAGACGGAGGGCGGAGCGCGCTCCGCCCTCCGTAAGCGCGCAAAATGGAGGAGGTTTACCGCGATGGCCTACGATCGGAAGAAAATTGAAGAGTTGATCGACGGGACGATCGACTGGGAGACACTGCACCGCATGCTCTCGGAGCCCAAAGATCCCGAGCGCTTCCAGATGTATCTGGAGATCTTGCAGGAACGGGTGCCGTGGGAGGACCGCATCATCCTCCCTTACCAGTATCACCTGTACATCGTGCAGAAGAAAGACACGAAGGAATGGGTGATCAAGTGCGACTGCGGCCACGAATTCTGTGACTACCGGGACAATTGGAAACTCCACGCGCTCATCTACGTGCGGGACACGGAGGAAGCGCTGAACGAAATCTACCCCAAACTGATGGCACCGGATCCGAACTGGCAGGTGTTCCGGGAGTATTACTGCCCGAGCTGCGGCACGCTGCTCGAGGTGGAGGCGCCGACGCCCTGGTACCCGGTCATCCACAACTGGGAGCCGGACATCGAGACCTTCTACCGTGACTGGCTCGGCCAGCCGGTTCCGGAGCGTGCCGAACCGGCCCGCAAGTAAGCCAAGGCGGATGCGCAGCGCCGGTCGAAGACTGTTTCGCCGATTCCCGCCGCCCTCACGCGTCCCCGCCCATGCGAAAGCCCCGCCCAACTGTGGCGGGGCTTTCCGTTTCGTTAGGCGTTGCGCACGTGGATGACGGCCTGCTTTTCGAGCCCGAGCTTCTTCAGCTTGCGGTACAACGTGGTGCGGGCGATCCCAAGGCGGCGGGCGGCTTCCGACAGGTTTCCGCCCGTTTCCGAAAGCACCGCAAGCAAGTGCTCCCGTTCTCTGGCGACACGGTCGCTGTGCGCCCCCGAAGGCGAGGGGGTGAGCGGCCGAGCGGTTGGGTTCGGCGTGTTGGCGAGATATGCGTGCGCGATCGCCGGGGGAAAGTGGGTGGCCTCGATGCGGTCCCCGGTGCAGAAGAGGACGGCATGCTCGACCGCGTTTTCCAATTCGCGAACGTTTCCGGGCCAGTCGTACCGGTGCACGAGAAACGCTTCCAAATCGGGATCGAGCTGGGGAAGGGAACGGTTGTACTTGTCGGCGAATCGTCTGACGAAGTGATCGATGAGCAGCGGAATGTCTTCACGCCGTTCGCGCAGCGGGGGAATGGCGACGCTGACCACGTTCAACCGGTAGTACAAGTCGGCCCGAAACCGCCCCTCCCGCACCATTTGCGCCAGGTCGCGGTGGGTGGCGGCGATGATCCGCACGTCCACCGGAATGGGCCGGCTGCCGCCCAGGCGGAGAATCTCCTTTTCCTGCAGCACGCGCAGCAGGTGAACCTGAAATTCCAGGGGCATCTCCCCGATTTCGTCAAGGAAAAGGGTGCCCCCGTTCGCTTCCTCAAACTTGCCCTTTTTGCCCTGTTTCAAGCCGCCGGTGAACGTTCCCGGCTCGTAGCCGAACAGCTCGGCGGCCACCAGTTCTTTGGGGATGGCGCCGCAGTTGATGGCGAGAAACGGCTTGTCGCGGCGGCGGCTCGACGCGTGCAGGGCGCGGGCAAACCGCTCTTTGCCCGTTCCGCTTTCTCCGAGAAGGAGGACGGGAACGTCGGCGTCCGCCACCATTTCGCACTTCGTCATCGCTTGCACAATGGCCGGCGAACGGCCGACAACGGTTTGCCAGGCCGTGCTGGTACGCGTCGGGGCCTTCGATCGCGCGGTCGGTTTGTCCGGAATGATGCACAGGAATCCGATGCGCACGTTGCCGTCGAACACTTCCTCGATGACAGGCGCATCCGGCGGAAGGGACGAAAAGGCGGTGCCGGACTGCGCATCCGTTAGGGACGGGCGCTCCGTGAGCTGCTGATAGAGCAGCTGGCGCCAGTGCGCTTCGTTCTCCTGCAGCCAACGTCGAGCGGCGGCGTTGGCCTTCACCACCTGAAAGTCCGAATCCAATGCGGCCACGCCGTCGTGGGGGTAGCGCTCGCGGGCTTCCCAATACCGTTCGGCCAACCGGAAACGATGGCGTGCGGTCTCTTCGTTCAGCCGTTGTTGAATGAATTGCGAAGCGGCCACAACCAGGCCAAGGCTATGGGGTTGCGCATAGTTCCAGGGACCGGTCAGATCAACCACGCCGAGGATGTGTTTGGTGAGGGGATCAAAAATGGGCGCAGCGGAACAGATCCACTCATGGACGCCTTCACAGAAATGTTCGGAGGCAAAAATCTGCACCGGCTGTCCAATCTTCAGGCACGTCCCGATCGCATTGGTGCCGATTGCCTCCTCGCTCCATTGCGAACCGATGACGAAATTCATCTTTTCCGCTTTTTGCAGAATGGAGGATTCGCCACGCAGGTACAAAATGAAGCCATCCCGGTTGCACAGGGTGAGGAGGTGGCCGGTGCCTTCCGTTTGTTTGGCGAGCTGTTCCAAGATGGGCAGGGCCAGCTGATACAGCCGGAAATTCGCGAGCAGGTTTTGCATGTCGTCGTCGTCCAGCAGCACCGTCGTTTGCCGCCGTGTGGGATCGACGCCGGACGCCATGCAGCGCCGCCACGAGTCCTGAACCACGGGGCGAATGGAGCGAGGGATTTGCCTCTCGACCACAAAGCCTTTCCATTCGCGGGTCAGTTCTTTCCGTTTGCGGGCAATGTCGTGAGAGGAGGTGAGCGCCAAATGCACGCCGTGCATGGGGATCCACCTCCCATCCGGAACAGGATGTGAGTGGGGGTGTTCCTTATGCAGATCAACGGGTGCCGAACATATATTCTCACAAGTTGTATTATACAAAAAATATTGAGTATTATCAACACCTTGTGCGACCAGGAGGAAGGTGGCCAGGTCGGTTCATGGTGGGCCGACAACGAGCGTGTGCAGAAAGGCGTCTTTGCCGCTGATGAAGAGGCGGTGTTTCCTCTCTTATCGTTTTCCGGTAACTATCTTCCGGACCAAGCAGTTAATGTTAAAAACAAAAAAGCCCCGTAACGGGACTTCTCAGATCATACTTAGTAAAGTGTTAACTGGATCAAGTTCCTATTTGTGTGTAAAATTGCCCCCAGCTAGAATGAGCCTGACCCCATGAATCAACATGTGGTTGGTAAGGGATTCGAGCTTCCCTCGGTGTTGATGCCAATCCCGATGAGCGCGCCGCGCGACCGAACGCGCCCCTCTTTGCGCACCTTCAGCACCAGCGCGTCGACGAGGACAAAGGGGTAGGCTTTCTCGTCGAGCGGCCGGTTGTTCCATGCGGTCACCACCGGGTCGAGCCGCTTGCACAGCTCCGAGACGGTGGATTTCGAGAACTCCGTGCCGCACAGCTCTTGCGTGATCTGTTCGACTTTTCGGGTCGATACCCCGTTGACCACCATTTCCATCAAGGCCAGGACGAGCGCCTGTTCGCTCCGTTGATAACGAGCAAACAGTTCGGTGGAAAACTTCCCGTTTCGAAACCGCGGAACCCGAAGCGTGAGGGTACCCACCCGGGTGGTCAACTGGTGCGGATAGGTCCCATTGCGGTACCCTTGGCGCTCTTCTGTCCGTTCATAGGGCTGCGCGCGCAGTTGCTCCGTTGCCTGGGCTTGCAAGATTTGATTTAAGACAGATTCCAAGAGTTTGGCGAGAGCATCGTCTTTCGCATCGCGGAGAAAAAGTTGATGCAAAAGCTGCGCATCTACGGTAATCTGATCGTGAGCCCATTTCGATCCCCTCTCCCTTTTTGGTTTTTGTGGGTTCAAGCTCCATTCTAACCGAGGGGGATTGGAAATGGCTCTCTGACTTTTTTCAGAGAGTCCTTTTTACACAAGAATACGGACTCAACTGTTTTTCAGTTACATCATTTAGAATAAATAAAGCACAGGAAAGTCTTTCTGGTCCAGCTTATGCAACTTTGGAGTGGATAGGTTCGTTACCACGAGATATTTTCTCGGCTACATTTAGGTTGAGATTGTACGTTGGCAATGATAAATATTATTCTTGAGTCAACTACTAATATATCCCTTAAGGTGATGCATTAATGGAGCTTGGTACACTTATTTTTCAAGTCGGGGCGTTTGTAACTATTGTAGTGATGGTTGCCGGTGTAGTTTTATTGTTTAAAGTTCTTTTTGAGAAATTCAAAAAGTAATTTTAGTAAAAAACATATCTGACTTACAGGAAGTTACTGATTTCAATTGCCACCTCTTAACACCTCTGCGACCTCGCGCAGCAAGTATTGCGCGGGGATTTTTTGATTTCTGCGACATATTCCAAAGCCACGGACAAACAGGCAGTGCGTGCCTTTATCCCGGAACGGTGCGGATTATCGTCTTACCAACCACATGTTGATTCATGGGGTCAGGCTCATTCTAGCTGGGGACAATTTTACACACAAATAGGGACTTGATCTCCGAGCACAGGAAAACCGGGAAAATCAAGCATCCTCTGGAATATATACTGTTGATGCGGTCGGCTGTAAACACCTCAAGATGAAGGCCACCTGCCCAGACCTTCAGCAGGTAGCCTTCGCTCATTTGCGCGTGACGATCTCCCCGATGACGAAGTCGACGTACTCGATCCGGGTTTCTTTGAACGATCTTTCATTTCTGCTGCAACGCTTGTCACGCAACACGTGTAGCGAGGCAGAAGCAGATGTTGCAACAGAAAGGCGCAGGGTTTGACGCTGGAAACGGGTTCGACGCGAAAAACATCTTTGGCACAAGGATTGCTTGACGATAAAGGGTGGAACGCGGATTGGCGCAGCACCGTCTTGCTCAACCCGTGGGTTGACGGTTCTCCAATCATCAAAAAAATGTTACAGTTGAAGAAGAAATCACAATTGACAATCGAACGAAGGAGCGATGCGGATGGGAAAACGCGACGCCGTCATCGTCAGCGCGGTGCGCACGCCGATCGGCACGTTTAACGGGGCCCTGAGCTCGGTTTCGGCCACCGAACTGGGAGCGGCCGTCATCCGCGCGGCCTTGGAGCGCGCCGGCGTTGCCCCGGAGCAGGTGGACGAGGTGATCATGGGCAACGTGCTGCAGGCCGGTCTGGGGCAGAACCCGGCGCGCCAGGCCGCGATAAAGGCCGGATTGCCGCACGATGTCCCGGCCCAGACGGTGAACATGGTGTGCGGGTCGGGGCTGAAAGCGGTTCACCTGGCGGCGCAGGCGATTTGGACCGGCGAGGCGGACGTGGTCGTGGCCGGCGGGATGGAAAACATGAGCCGGGCCCCGTACCTGTTGCCCCACGCCCGAACGGGCTACCGCATGGGGAACCAAACGGTCGTCGACAGCATGATCCACGACGGCCTGTGGTGCGCGTTCAACGATTACCATATGGGCATCACGGCGGAAAACCTCGCCGAGGAATACGGCATCACCCGCGAGGAGCAGGACCGCTTCGCCCTGTGGAGCCAGGAGAAGGCGGCGCGGGCCATCGCCGCGGGGAAGTTTCGCGACGAGATCGTGCCGGTCACCGTCCGGAACAGGAAGGGCGAGGAGCGGATGGTCGACGCCGACGAGCATCCCCGCCCCGATACCACCCTGGAGAAGCTGGCTAAGCTGCCCCCCGCCTTCAAACCCGACGGAACGGTGACGGCGGGGAACGCTTCAGGCATCAACGACGGCGCGGCCTGCCTCGTGGTGACGAGCCGGGAGAAGGCGGAAAAACTGGGCCTCACCCCGCTCGCCGTGATTCGCGCCAACGCCAGCGCAGGCGTGGATCCCCGCGTGATGGGCATTGGACCGGTGCCGGCGACGCGCAAGGCGCTGGCCAAAGCGGGGCTTGCGCTCGAGGACATCGACCTGATCGAGGCCAACGAGGCCTTCGCCGCCCAATCCCTCGCCGTGGCCAAGGCGTTGGGCATTCCCGAGGACAAGCTGAACGTCAACGGCGGAGCCATCGCCTTGGGGCATCCCATCGGGGCCAGCGGGGCGCGGATCATGGTGACGCTGATCCACGAGATGCGGCGGCGCGAGGCCCGGTACGGCTTGGCCACCCTGTGCATCGGGGGCGGACAGGGGGTGGCGACGGTTGTCGCCTTGCCGTGAGAGGATTCTCTCCGAACTGCAATGATTTATCTCAACATTGCAAACCTTGCAAATCATAACGCGAGATCGTACCCTTGAGGGTAGAGCAAACGTTTCCATGGGAGAAGGAGGAGCGCCAATGGCAGAGCCCGTATGGCACCCGTCACCGGAGTTTGTCCGCGAAACGCGCCTGTATCGCTGGATGCAGGCGCTGGGGTTTGACGACTACGATTCCTTTTACGCCGCGTCGATTCGGGACGTGGCCTGGTTCTGGGGAGAGGCGGAGAAAGCCCTCGGCATCGCCTGGTTTGCGCCCTACCGGCAGGTGCTCGACGTCTCGCGCGGCCCGGCGTGGCCGGAGTGGTTTGTGGGAGGGAAGCTGAACGCAGCGCACAACGCCGTCGACAAGTGGCTGGACGACCCCGCCGTGCGCCACCGCCCGGCCATCGTGTGGGAAGGGGAAGAGGGCACGGTGCGCACCCTAACCTACGAGGAGCTGGCGGCGTGGGTCAGCCGCGTGGCGTTTGGACTGAAGCGGCTGGGAATCGAAAAGGGGGACCGCGTGGCCCTCTACCTGCCGATGATCCCCGAGACCGTCGTGGCCATGCTGGCGGCGGCGAAGATCGGCGCCGTGGTGACGCCGGCCTTCTCCGGCTTTGGGGCGGACGCCGTGGCCAAGCGCCTGGAAAGCGCCCAGGCGAAGGTGCTGATCACCGCCGACGGGTTCTACCGGCGCGGCAAGGTCGTGCCGATGAAGGAGGAAGCCGACAGGGCGGCGGATCTGGCGCCGTGCGTCGAGCGGGTGGTTGTTGTGCGGCGCACGGGGCGAGCCATCCCGTGGCGCGAGGGGCGCGACCTCGACTGGGGCGAGCTGGAAGGGGAAGGCGGCGCGGTGCCCGCCGAACCGATGGACAGCGCCGATCCGCTGCTCCTCCTCTACACCTCGGGCACGACGGGTAGGCCCAAGGGCGTGGTCCACACCCACAGCGGCTTCCCGATCAAGGCCGCCTTTGACGCCGGCTTCGGCATGGACCTGAAGCCTGGCGAGGTTCTCCTGTGGGTGACCGACATGGGGTGGATGATGGGCCCGTTCCTCGTCTTCGGTGCGCTCCTGAATGCAGCGACGATGGTGCTGTACGACGGCACGCCCGATCACCCGGCGCCCGACCGCCTGTGGCAGCTCGTCGCCCGGCACCGCGTCACGCACCTCGGCGTCTCGCCGACGCTGATCCGCTCACTCCTGCCCCACGGCGAAGCGTTGGCCCACCGGCACGATTTGTCTCGCCTGCGCGTCATCGGGTCGACGGGCGAGCCGTGGAACCCCGAGCCGTGGCTGTGGCTGTTTGAGAAGGTGGGGAAGGGACGGATTCCCATTTTCAACTATTCCGGGGGAACAGAAATTTCAGGCGGCATTCTGGGCAACGTCCTTGTCAAGCCCATCGCGCCGATCACATTCAACGCCGCGCTGCCCGGCATGGCCGCCGAGGTGTACGGCGAGGACGGCCGGCCGGTGCGCGGTGCGGTGGGCGAGCTGGTGCTGACGCAGCCGTGGGTGGGGCAGACGCGGGGCTTTTGGCAGGACCCCGAGCGGTACGAGGAGACGTACTGGAAGCGCTGGCCGAACACGTGGGTGCACGGCGACTGGGTGATCCTCGACGAAGACGGCTTCTGGACGATTACGGGGCGTTCCGACGACACGCTCAACGTGGCCGGCAAGCGGCTGGGGCCGGCGGAAGTGGAGTCGGTGCTCGTCGACCATCCGGCGGTGAAGGAAGCGGCGACCATCGGCGTGCCGGATGAGGTGAAAGGGGAGGTGCCCGTCTGCTTCGTCGTGCTGAAGGCCGGCGTAGAGGCGTCCGACGCGCTGGCGCGGGAGCTCGTGGACTGGGTGGCCGAGCGGATGGGAAAGGCGCTGCGCCCCAAAGCCGTCCACTTCGTCGCCGACCTACCCAAAACGCGCAACGCCAAGATCATGCGCCGGGCCGTGCGCGCCGCCTACCTCGGCACGAGCGCCGGCGACCTGTCGGCGCTGGAGAATCCGGAGGCGGTCGAGGCGATCCGCCGGCTGGCGCAGTAACAGGGGTCGAGAAACCGAAGAACGCTGCTGGATCCGTGCGGGCCAGCAGCGTTTTTTGGTGGGGAAACGCGCGGTGTCTTCCCAATCGGCTGGCGGGATCGTGATGGATATGTGTTACAATGAGAGCAAGCCTATTCGATCTTGGACCTGTCGTCGGGATGGCTGTCGCGAAAAAGCGGTGGGAAGCATCGCGTGTTCGTGGGACAAGCTTGCCAAGGCAGAAGAAGAACGCGTAGGATGGAGACGTGTTGCGGCGTCGCCCTCCGCTTTTCCGACGATCGACTTTGGGGGGGTGAAACGATGCGCGAAGTGTCCGCCGGTGGCGTGGTGTACCGCAAACGCCACGGCACCGTGGAAATTCTGGTGATTGAGGACCGCTACGGCAAGGTGACGTTTCCCAAGGGCAAGCAGGAACCGGGCGAGACGATCGAGGGGACGGCCCTGCGTGAAATCGCCGAGGAAACGGGCGTGCGGGGCCGTATCGTCTGCCCGCTGGCTGTTGTCCGGTACCAGTATGTCCACCCGCGGGAAGGGAAGCTGGTGGACAAAGAAGTGCACTACTTTCTCGTCGAGGCCGACGACGGGGCGGTTCGCCCGCAGATGGAGGAAATCAACGAAGTCGCGTGGCTGCCGGCGCGCGAAGCGTGGCGGCGGCAGCGGGAGCACGGGTACGACAACAACGTGGCCGTGCTGATGAAAGCGTTTGCGTACTTGGGACTGGAGGGGGGAACGGATTGAATGCGCGACTTGGCCCCATACATCGACCACACCTTGCTCAAACCGGGCGCGACGGAAGCGGACATCCTCAGGCTGTGCGACGAGGCACGGACGTACGGCTTTTATGCCGTCTGCGTCAACCCCTATTGGGTGCGCACGGCGGCCAAACGCCTCGAAGGCACGCCGGTGAAGGTGTGCACGGTGATCGGATTTCCGCTGGGTGCGACGCCCACGGCGGTCAAAGTGTACGAGACCAAGCAAGCGCTATCCGACGGGGCGAACGAAGTGGACATGGTGCTCAACATCGGGGCGCTCAAGTCGGGGCACGAGTCGGCCGTGCGGGATGACATCGCCGCGGTGGTCCAGGCCGTGGAGGGGAAGGCCCTCGTCAAGGTGATCCTGGAGACGGGGCTTTTGACCGACGAGGAAAAGGCGCTGGCGTGCCGGCTGGCGAAAGAGGCGGGCGCCCACTATGTCAAGACCTCCACGGGGTTCGGACCGGGCGGAGCCACGGTGGCCGACGTGCGGCTGATGCGCGAGGTGGTGGGCGCGGAGATGGGCGTCAAGGCCTCGGGCGGGGTGCGCGACGCCCAGACGGCGCGGGCCATGATTGAAGCCGGTGCGACGCGCATCGGCACGTCGAGCGGCGTGGCCATCGTGACCGGGGCGCAGCCTTCGGGGAAAGGGTACTGACAACGCGGTCTGCCCTTGCGTGTCAAAACAGCCGTTCGATCCACCGCGCGTAGGGGCGGGCCAGCGGGAGCGCGACCAGGGAACAGAACAGGTTGAACAGCGTTTGCGCGTGGGCCACCTGGGTGTCGGGGTCGGCGCTTAGCCAGGCGACGAGCCGGGTGAGGGCGTCGAGCAGCGGATAGGCGGCCACGACGCCGAACACGTTAAAGGTGAAATGGCACCACGCCACGCGCCGTGCCGCCGGGCTGGTCCCGATGGCGGCGAGCAGGGCCGTGGTGCACGTGCCGATGTTGGCCCCCAGGACGAAGGCGATGGCCTGGGGAACGGAAAAAGTGTCGGTGGCTGCCATGCTCATGGCCACGGCGGTTGCCGCGGTGCTGCTTTGCATCAGAGCCGTAAAGACGAGGCCGAACAGAAGGGCGATCGCTTCGCTGTGCTGGGCGCGGCTGAACAGCTCCGCAAACCACGCCGTCTCCTCGAGCGGGCGCGCGCCGCTCTGCAGGATGGTGAGGCCCACCAGCAGGCAGCCGAACCCGCCGATGGCAAGGCCCACCCCCCTGAGCAGGGGGCGCTTGGGTGCGGCCCACAGGAAGGCCCCGACCAGCACGAGGGGCAGCGCGAAGCGATCCAGGTTGAGGGCCAGAAGCTCAACTGTGAAGCACGTGCCGACATTTGTGCCGAGGATCACCCCGACGGTGGCGGGGAAGGGGAGCGCGCGCGCGTCAACCAAGCCCACGAGGGCCACCGTGACGGCGCTGGAGGATTGCAGGATCCCCGTCACGGCGGTGCCGGTGACAAAGCCGTGCACCGGCGTGCGCGTGCAGCTGGCCAATAGCTGCGTCAGGCGGGGGCCGGTAATGCCGTCAAGCCCGCGGCGCATGAGGGAGAGGCCGAACAGGAACAAGGCCAGGCCGACGGAAAAGGGGATCAGCACCGTTTTGATCATGTCCTGCCCTCCGGACGGTGTTGTCCTTCCATTCCTATGAAGGGCAGGACCAAGCCATGCGCGAAGGGAGGGACGACGGTGGGGCGCGTCTATTTGCAGCGCAAACGGCGGCGGCGCCTGGAGCAGGGGCATCCGTGGATCTACCAAACCGAAGTGGCGCACATAGAGGGCGACCCCCAGCCCGGGGACCTCGTGGACGTCTACAACCACCAGGGCGTCTTTTTGGCCAGGGGGTACATCAACCCCCGCTCGCAAATCCTCGTCCGCGTCCTGACGTATGATCCGGACGAGGCGATCGATGTGGGCTTTTTCGTCCGCCGCCTGGATCAGGCCAAACGCCATCGCGAGCGCTTTCTGGCCGACACCTCCTCCTGCCGGATGGTGTACGGCGAGGCCGACTTTTTGCCCGGGCTGATCGTCGACAAGTTCGGCGACGTCCTCGTTGTCCAGCTGCTCACCTACGGCATGGACGCGCGCCGCGATCTCATCCGCGAAGCCCTGATCGAGGTGTTTCGCCCGCGCGGAATTTACCTGCGCAACGACGTGCCGGTGCGCGAGCTGGAGGGCCTGGCGCAGGAGAAGGGGGTATGGTACGGCGAGGTGCCGCGGTGGGTGGAGATCGTCGAGAACGGGCTCACGTTTGTCGTCGACGTGCACGAGGGGCAGAAGACGGGCTACTTCTTCGATCAGCGCGAAAACCGGGCCGCCATTGCCCCGCTGATGACCGGCTGGGGGGAGAGCGGAACGGACGGGGGCGAGGTGCTCGAGTGTTTTTGCCACACCGGCGCCTTCACCGTGCACGCGGCGCACTACGGGGCCAAGCACATCACGGCGGTGGACATTTCCGAGGACGCCATCGCCGTGGCCAAGGAGAACGTGGCACGCAACGGCTATGCCGATCGCGTCACGTTTCGCGTCGCCAACGCCTTCGACGAGCTGCGCCGGCTCGACGCCGAGGGCGCGCGCTTCGACGTCGTGATCCTCGATCCCCCTGCCTTCGCCAAGAACCGTCAGGCGGTGGAAAGCGCCTGTCGCGGGTACAAGGAGATCAACCTGCGCGCGATGCGCATCTTGCGCGACGGCGGGTACCTCGTGACGGCATCGTGCTCCTACCATGTCAGCCGGGAGCGGTTTATGGCCACCATCGCCGATGCCGCCCTCGACACGCACAAGATCCTCCGGCTCGTCGAGTTTCGCTCGGCCGGCAAGGATCACCCGGTGATCCACGGGGCCAGCGAAGGCGAGTACCTCAAGTTTGCCATCTTTGAGGTGCGCAGCCGGAAGTAGCGCCCGCGAGGCGGTTGGCATGCGCTTCCGTTTCGTGGTACGCTAGAGGCAAAAACGGGAGACAAGGAGGACGGTGGGCATGCCGCAAGACTGCGTGTTCTGCAAGATCATTGAAAAACAGCTGCCGGCGCGGTTTGAACACGAGGATGAGCAGGTGGTCGTCTTCCACGACATCAACCCCAAGGCTCCCACGCACCTCTTGATCGTGCCGCGCAAGCACATCCCGACGATGATGGACGTGGCCAAGGAGGACCTCCCCCTGATTGCCCACATCCACGCCGTGGCCCAGGAGCTGTACCGCAAGCTGGGTCTGACGGGCATGCGCCTTGTCAACAATTGCAACAAGGACGGGGGGCAGGAAGTGTTCCACCTGCATTACCATCTGATGGGGTGGAAAGGCGCAAACGGCTAACCCGCATCGCGGCTCCCCCGCAACAACGCACCGGGCGCGCGCCCTCTTGACGCCGGCCGTCGCGTGTCAACTCACATAAAAACCTAACCGAAGTGAAGCCGGTCACTCACGAGAAAATCT
>NZ_BMOF01000008.1 GCF_014646935.1 Calditerricola satsumensis
AAGATTTCGATGTGAGTGATCCAGTCTCCCTTCGGTTAGATTTTAGCTGAGTGATTGCGCAACCTTGACAACCTTTTTTTGTCTGCTTACAATCAGGTATATGTGAAGGTTTTTCCTTCACGTGCCCCTATGAGGGCTCTCCTGCGAGCGGATGATCCGGATGCCCCATGGGCTGAGGTGAACCGAAACGCCATCGTGGCAGATTTGCGCGGTGAAGGAGGTGACGACGTTGGACGGAACCGTTTTCGTACCCGTCCTTCTCGCCTCCACCGCCGTCGGTGTCGGAGTTGGCTACCTCATCCGCAGGCAAATCGCGGAAAAGAAGATCGGCTCTGCGGAAGAGACGGCTCGGAAGATTGTAGAAGACGCGAAAAAAGAAGCGGAAGCCGTAAAAAAGGAAAAGATCCTCGAAGCGCGTGATGAAATTCACCGCTTGCGCAGCGACGCGGAGCGGGAAATCCGCGAGCGTCGCGGCGAGCTGCAACGCTTAGAACAGCGCCTCTTGCAAAAGGAGGAATCGCTCGACCGCAAGCGTGAAGCCCTCGAGAAAAAAGAAGAAGCGCTGGCAGCCAAGGAACGGGAGATCGCTGCGAAAGCGCAAGAGATTGACGAATTGCATCGCAAACAGGTGGCCGAACTGGAACGCATCTCCGGTCTGACGACGGAGGAGGCCCGGGAAACGATCCTGAAAACCGTGGAAAACGAAGTGCGGCACGAAGCGGCCCAGATGATCAAGGAAATCGAGCAGAAGGCCAAGGAAGAGGCCGACCGCCGCGCCCGGCAGATCATCTCCCTTGCCATCCAGCGTTGCGCGGCGGATCACGTGGCGGAGACGACGGTGTCGGTCGTCACTCTGCCGAACGACGAGATGAAGGGCCGCATCATCGGGCGCGAGGGCCGGAACATCCGCACGCTGGAAACGCTCACCGGGATTGATCTGATCATCGACGACACGCCGGAAGCGGTCATCCTGTCGGGGTTTGATCCCATCCGGCGGGAAATCGCCAAGACGGCCCTCGAAAAGCTGGTCGCCGACGGCCGCATTCACCCCGCTCGCATCGAAGAAATGGTGGAGAAAGCGCGGCGCGAGGTGGACGAGCGCATCCGCGAATACGGGGAACAGGCGACGTTCGAAACCGGCGTGCACGGGCTTCATCCCGATCTGATCAAGATCCTCGGGCGCTTGCATTTCCGCACCAGCTATGGCCAGAACGTTCTCAAACACTCCATTGAAGTGGCCCATCTGGCCGGGCTGATGGCCGCGGAACTGGGTGAAGACGTGCAGCTGGCCAAGCGGGCCGGTCTCCTGCACGACATCGGGAAGGCCCTCGACCATGAAGTGGAAGGATCGCACGTGGAGATCGGCATCGAATTGGCGAAAAAATACGGGGAGCACCCCGCGGTCATCAACGGGATCGCTTCGCACCACGGCGACGTGGAGCCGACCTCGGTGATTGCCACCCTCGTCTGCGCGGCCGACGCCCTGTCGGCAGCCCGCCCCGGTGCGCGCCGTGAAACCTTGGAGGCGTACATCAAGCGCCTGGAGAAGCTCGAGGAGATCGCCGATTCCTTCGACGGCGTCGAAAAGTCGTACGCCATCCAAGCGGGGCGCGAGGTGCGCATCATCGTCAAGCCGGACCAGGTGGACGACCTTGCAGCCTTCCGCCTGGCCCGCGAGATATCCAAACGCATCGAAAACGAGCTGGACTATCCCGGTCACATCAAGGTGACCGTCATTCGCGAAACCCGAGCCGTCGAATATGCCAAATGAAGTGGCGCATCGGCCACTTCTTTTTTTCGTGGTACAATAAGCCTGAATGCGGGATTCGGGAGGGATTCGGTGAAGCTGCTGTTTATCGGCGACGTGGTCGGCGCGCCCGGACGCGCCATGCTGCAGGAATATCTTCCGCTCCTCAAAAGCCGCTTCCAACCCGACATCGTGGTGGTCAACGGGGAGAACGCCGCCGGCGGGCGGGGCATCACCGCGGAGATCGCCCGGCAGTTTTTTGAGTGGGGCGTGCACTGCATCACGATGGGAAACCACACGTGGGACAACAAGGCCATTTTTGACTTCATCGACGATGAACCGCGCCTCCTTCGCCCGGCCAACTACCCGCCGGGCACCCCGGGGCGTGGATACGCCGTCGTGGCCGCCGGCGGCCGCGAGCTGGCGGTGGTCAACCTCATGGGGCGCACGTTTCTGCCGCCCCTCGACTGCCCCTTCCGCACGGCACAGACGCTTGTGGACGAGCTTCGCACGCGCACCCCGCTGATTCTCGTCGACATGCACGCCGAGGCGACGTCGGAAAAGCAGGCCATGGCCTGGTTCCTCGATGGAAAGGTGTCGGCCGTCGTCGGCACGCACACCCACGTGCAGACGGCGGACGAACGTATCCTGCCCGGCGGGACGGCGTACATCTCCGACGTGGGGATGACGGGTCCCTACGACGCCATCCTGGGCATGGAGCGCGAAATGGTGATCAAAAAATTCCTCACCGGGTTGCCCGTGCGCTTTTCCGTCGACGAGAAGGGGCGCAAGCAACTGAATGCCGTGTTTTTGGAACTGGACGACGAAACGGGCAAAGCGCGGACGATTCGGCGCATTCGCGTCGATGACGACCACCTGTGGAGCGGTTAGAATTTTGTGAATCGTCTTCTTGGCGAGAAGGAATTTTCTTGCGCATCGCGAATAGAAATACATCAGACTCCCCTTCACCATCCTTTCGCCAAGGAGGTAACGGTCCATGGAAGTATTAAAAGTTTCAGCAAAGTCCAACCCGAACGCTGTCGCTGGTGCGCTGGCCGGTGTTCTGCGCGAGCGGGGCGCCGCCGAGATCCAGGCCATCGGAGCCGGCGCGCTGAACCAAGCAGTGAAAGCGGTTGCGATCGCAAGAGGGTTTGTCGCGCCGAGCGGTGTTGACCTCATCTGCATTCCAGCCTTCACCGACATCATCATCGATGGCGAAGAGCGGACGGCAATCAAGCTGATTGTGGAACCGCGGTAGGGCGTCCCGATCGGTGCACGCGAGCCTGTTTGTCTCATAAGAGGCAAACAGGCTTTTTCACGTGAGCGGCGCAAACAAGGAGGGGTACAGGCCATGATCGTGGTCGACGGCCATTGCGACGTGTTGTGGCGGCTGTGGGAGGATCCGGAACGTTCCTTTTCGGACGGCACGCTGCAAGCCGGAGCGGAGCGCCTGGCCGCAGGCAACGTGCGCGCCCAGGTGTTTGCCCTTTTCGTACCCCCGCAGGTTCCCCGTGGCCAACGTCTCAAGGCGGCCCTCGCCATGGTGGACCGCTGGCACGGCGAGGTGGTGGAGAACGCCGGTTTCCGGCCCCTGTTGTGGCGGGACGATGTCCCCAGAGTGACAGGCGGAGACCGGCCCTGGGCGCTCTTGGCCTTAGAGGGGGCCGAGGCGCTGGAAGGGGAGCTGGTCCACCTGCGCGTGCTCTATCACCTGGGCCTGCGCATGGTGGGGCTCACCTGGAACGAGGCCAACGAGGCGGCGGACGGCTGCGGCGAGGCGCGCGGGGGCGGGCTGACGCGATTCGGGCGTTCGCTGGTGGAGGAGATCAACCGCCTGTCCCTGCTCCTCGACGTGGCCCATCTGTCGGAACGCGGCTTCTGGGAGGCCGCCGAGCATTACGACGGGCCCCTTGTGGCCAGCCACGCCAACTGCCGCGCCGTGCACGATCACCCGCGCAACCTGACCGACGACCAGCTGCGGGCCATCGCGGAATCGGGCGGCGTGGTCGGCCTCACCTTCGTCCCCGCCTTCCTCACCGGCGGCGAGGCCACGCGCGACGATGTGCGCCGTCACCTCGAGCACGCCGAGTCGGTGGCCGGCGAGGACCACGTGGCCTTCGGGTCCGACTTTGACGGCATTGACCGTGTGGTGGCAGGCCTGGAGCACGCGGCGTGCTACGCGGAGTGGGCCGACTACCTTCTTCGCTACTATCCGGCATCGAGCGTGGAGAAATGGCTTGCCGGCAATTGGCTGCGCGTGCTGGCGGCCCGGCTGCCGGCGCGGCCGATGACAAACTTGTGACAAAAAGGACTAGTGACGGGGTGCAAAACGTGCTACACTAGTACTGAAAGATACGGATTTTTAGGAGTGTAAGGGGTGGAGTTCGATGATCAGCCAACTATCCTGGAAAGTTGGGGGCCAACAGGGGGAGGGCATCGAATCGGCCGGCGAAATATTTGCCACCGTTTTGAACCGACTCGGTTACTATCTCTATGGGTACCGGCATTTTTCGTCCCGCATCAAAGGGGGGCACACGAACAACAAGATTCGTGTCAGCACGAAGCCGGTGTACGCCATTTCGGACGATTTGGACATCCTGGTCGCCTTTGACCAGGAAACCATAGATCTGAATAGCCACGAACTGAAGGAAGGCGGCGTGGTCATTGCGGACGCGAAGTTTAACCCCAAGCTTCCCGAGGGGATCCGCGCACGCCTCTTTTCTGTGCCTTTTACGGACATTGCCCAGGAGTGCGGCACGGTCCTCATGAAGAACATGGTGGCCGTCGGGGCGTCCGCCGGCGTGCTGGGGCTGCCCATTGAGGCGTTCCGCAGCGTGATCGAAGAAACCTTTAAGCGGAAGGGGCAAAAAGTGGTCGAGATGAACATGGAGGCCCTGCGGCGCGGGGCGCAGTTCATCCACGACCAGGTCGGCGGGGCGCTGCCCGAATTTGAGCTGGCGCCTGCCGACGGGAAAAAGCGCCTGTTCATGATCGGCAACGACGCCATTGCCCTCGGCGCCATTGCCGCGGGTTGCCGCTTGATGTTCGCATACCCGATCACGCCGGCGTCGGAGATCATGGAGTACCTGATCAAGAAGCTGCCCAAGTTCGGCGGCACGGTGGTGCAGACGGAAGACGAGATCGCGGCCATCACCATGGCCATCGGTGCCAACTATGCCGGCGTGCGGGCGATGACGGCATCGGCCGGTCCGGGGATCTCCCTCAAGACGGAAGCGATTGGCCTGGCCGGCATGACGGAAACGCCCCTCGTCATCGTCGACACGCAGCGCGGGGGCCCGTCGACCGGTCTGCCCACCAAGCAGGAGCAAAGCGACATCAACGCCGTGCTGTACAACACCCACGGGGAGATTCCGAAGATCATCATCGCCCCGAGCACGGCGGAAGAGGCCTTCTACGACACGGCCGAAGCCTTCAACCTGACCGAGGAGTACCAGTGCCCGGTGTTCATCCTCTCCGACCTGCAGCTGTCCCTTGGCAAGCAAACCGTCGAGCCGCTGGACTACAGCAAGGTGGAGATTCGCCGCGGCAAGCTGCTCAAGGATGAAGAGCTCACCCCGCCGGAAGGGGAGCTGTTCAAGCGCTACGCTTTCACCGAGGACGGCATTTCGCCGCGCGTCATTCCGGGGCAGAAGTACGGCATTCACCATGTCACCGGGGTGGAACACAGCGAGACGGGGCGGCCGTCGGAGGATCCGGTCAACCGGAAGAAAATGATGGAAAAGCGCCTGCGCAAGCTGCAAAACTTCCGCTTCAAGACGCCGCTCTATGTCGACGCGCCGCATGAGCAGCCGGATCTGCTCATCATCGGCATCGGCTCGACGCGTGGGGCCATTGCCGAGGCGAAGGAGCGGCTCGAAGCGGAAGGGTACCGCATCAACCACGTGCACGTGCGCCTCTTGGCGCCGTTCCCGGCCGAGGCGCTCAAGCCCTACATGGAAAAGGCCAAGCGGGTGGCCGTGGTGGAGCACAACGCCACGGGGCAGCTGGCCAACCAGATCAAGCTGCACGTGGGCATGCCTGAAAAGATTCGCAATGTGCTGAAGTACGACGGCAACCCGTTCCTGCCTTCTGAGATCACCAACGCGTGCAAGGAGCTGGTCCAAGATGGCCACCTTCAAAGACTTTCGTAACAGCGTCAAACCCAACTGGTGCCCGGGATGCGGCGACTTTTCGGTGCAGACGGCCATCCAGCGCGCCTGCGCCAACGTAGGGCTGGAACCGGAGGACGTGGTGATCGTCTCCGGCATCGGCTGCTCGGGCCGCATCTCCGGCTACATCAACGCCTACGGGTTCCACGGCATCCACGGCCGGGCCCTGCCCATCGCCCAGGGCATCAAGCTGGCCAACCGCAACCTCACCGTCATTGCCGCCGGGGGTGACGGCGACGGCTTCGCCATCGGCATGAGCCACACCATCCACGCCATCCGGCGCAACCTGGACATCACCTACATCGTGATGGACAACCAGATTTACGGCCTGACCAAAGGGCAGACGTCGCCGACCAGCGCCTTTGGCTTCGAGACGAAGAGCACCCCGTACGGGTCGATCGAAGCGCCCGTTACGCCGCTCGAGCTGGCCCTGGCCGCCGGCGCCACCTTTGTGGCCCAAGGGTTCTCCAGCGACCTCAAGGGGCTCGTGCACATCATCGAGGAAGGCATCAAGCACAAGGGCTTTGCCTTCATCAACGTGTTTAGCCCGTGCGTCACCTTCAACAAGGTGAACACCTACGACTGGTTCAAGGAGAACCTGGTCAGCCTCGACACGATCGAGGGCTACGATCCCACGGACCGCATCCAGGCCATGAAGACGGTCATGGAGCACAAGGCCCTCGTGACGGGGATCATCTACCAGCGCAAGGACATTCCCAGCTACGAAGAGCGCATCCCCGGGTTCAAGGACGTGCCGCTGGCGCACCAGGACCTGCGCTTGAGCGAGGAAGATTTCCAGGAACTGGTCAAGGAGTTCATGTGAGCCCTGCACCCGCCGTCCGTCATGGGCGGCGGGTTTTTTGCCCTGTTTGGGACAGGCGCGAGCCCTGGATTCCCTTCGGAAAGGACGACGACCATGAAGTGGATCGTGCTTGGGTGGCAGTCTCCCCATCCTGGTCCCTTTGGCGCAACGCCGGGGTACCTCGTGCAAACGGCTAGCGGGAACCTCCTCATTGACTGCGGCAGCGGGGTGGTGAGCCGGCTGCTTGCCCGCGTCTCCCTGGCCGATGTGACGGCCGTCATCCTCAGCCACTACCACGCCGACCACGTGAGCGACCTCGGTGTGCTGCAATACGCGGCGATGATGGCCGTGCAGCGCGGCGAGCGCGCGACCCCGCTCACGGTGTACGCCCCGCGCCAGCCGGAGGCCGATTTCGCCCGCGCCGCATACAAAACCTATGTCCAGGCCGTGCCGATTGACGAGGACGCGCCGCTTCACCTGGCCGGCGTGACGGTTCGCTTCCACCGCACGGCGCATCCCGTGCCGTGTTACGCCGTACGCCTCGACGACGGGGAACGCGCCCTCGCCTACACGGCGGACACCGGTCCGGATACGGATTGGGGGGCGTTCTTGCACGACGTCGACCTTCTCGTCGCCGAAGCCACGTACCGAACCGCAGACGCGCCCGCGGGTGCGCGGGGGCACCTGACGGCGGCCGAAGCCGGGGCGCTGGCCCGCCGGTACGGCGCGCGCCGGCTGCTCTTGACCCACCTGTATCCGGGTTACGACGCGGACGACCTCGTGCGGGAAGCACAGGAATCCTTTGCCGGTCCCGTGCTGTGCGCCCGTGACGGTCTGGAAGTGTCTCTGTAGCGTGGACATTTCCTTTACCGCGCGCTCCGCGTATACTATAATATTCTTGGTTTTCATCGGTATGTTGGCGCTTTCAAGAGGGGAAAGGAGCTGTACACCATGAGTGGAACCATGCGCGCGGTGGTCAAAACGCAGGCCGCACCGGGAGCGGAATTGCGGGACGTGCCCATTCCGAAGCCGGGACCGGGCGAAGCGTTGGTTCAGGTCAAAGCGACAACGATCTGCGGCACCGACGTGCACATCTACGTGTGGGACGACTGGGCCAAAAGCCGCATTCGCGTGCCGCAGATTATCGGGCACGAGTTTTCCGGCGTGGTGGTGGACGTCGGGCCCGGCGTGACCCACGTGAAAGTGGGGGACCACGTGTCGGCCGAGACCCACTTCGTGTGCGGCCACTGCCCCCAATGCTTGACGGGCCAGGCCCACATCTGCCGGGACACGCGCATTCTCGGCGTCGACCGCGACGGCTGCTTTGCCGAATACGTCGTCGTGCCGGCGCAAAACCTGTGGAAGAACGACCCGGCGCTGCCCTTTGAGGTGGCCTCGCTGCAAGAGCCGATGGGCAACGCCGTCCACACCGTGCTGTCGGGGCCGGTGGCCGGCAAGACGGTGGCCATCCT
Source organism: Calditerricola satsumensis (assembly GCF_014646935.1). Classification (GTDB taxonomy): domain Bacteria; phylum Bacillota; class Bacilli; order Calditerricolales; family Calditerricolaceae; genus Calditerricola; species Calditerricola satsumensis. The sequence goes on from NZ_BMOF01000008.1 coordinate 8,191, forward strand.
GGGCTGTGGGCCCATCGGCATCATGGCCGTGGCCGTGGCGCGAGCGGCCGGCGCGGCGAAGGTGTTCGCCGTTGACGTCAACCCCTACCGCCTCGAGCTGGCCAAGGCTATGGGCGCCCACGTGCGGATTCACGCCGGCGAGGAGGACCCCGTAGCCCGCGTGAAGGAAGCGACGGGCGGAAGCGGCGTCGATGTCGTTTGCGAGATGTCGGGCCATCCGACGGCCATTCGCCAAGGGTTCAAGATGCTGGCCAACGGCGGCCGCATGGCCATGCTCGGCCTGCCGACGCAGGAGGTGCCCCTGGACATCACGAACGACATCGTCTTTAAAGGAGTGACCGTTCAGGGCATCACCGGGCGGCGCATGTATGAAACGTGGCAGCAGACGGCCGGCCTGCTTGCCTCGGGCCAGGTGAACCTGGAGCCGCTCATCACCCACCGCTTCCCGCTTGAACGGTTTGCCGAAGCCTTTGAGCTGATGAAGAGCGGGCAGTGTGGCAAGATCGTGCTGATTCCGTAAGGGGGGAGTTGGATGAAGGGCTTGGCCCATCTTCGCGAAGAACTGGAGCAGCTCAAAGCCCAGGGGGTCTTTCGCCCGCTGACGGAGATCGAGTCGGCCCAGGGCGCGCGGGTGGTCATCCGCGGGAAAGAGGTGATCCAGCTTGCCTCGAACAACTACCTGGGGCTGACCACCCACCCCAAGCTGAAGGAAGCGGCCCTCAAAGCCGTCGAGCGCTACGGGGCGGGGACCGGCTCGGTGCGCACCATCGCCGGGACGTTCACGATGCACGAGGAGCTGGAGAAGAAGCTGGCCGAATTCAAGCACACCGAGGCGGCTCTCGTATTCCAGTCGGGCTTTACGGCCAACGTCGGCGTTCTGTCGTCCATCCTCGACGAGCGCGACGTCGTCATTTCCGACGCCCTCAACCACGCCTCGATCATCGACGGCATCCGCCTCACCAAGGCGGCGCGGCGCATCTACCGCCACAACGACTTGGACGACCTCGAGGCAGCGCTGAAGGAGACGCAGGGCTACCGCACGCGCCTTATCGTCACCGACGGCGTCTTCAGCATGGACGGGGACATCGCTCCGCTGCCGCAGATCGTCGAGCTGGCCGAGCGGTATGATGCCATCGTGATGGTCGACGACGCCCACGCCAGCGGCGTTCTCGGGAAAAACGGCCGCGGCACGGTGGACCACTTCGGCCTGCACGGCCGCGTGCACATCCAGGTGGGCACGCTGTCGAAGGCCATTGGCGTCCTTGGCGGCTACGTGGCCGGCTCACAGGTGCTGCGCGACTACCTGATCCACCGGGCGCGCCCGTTCCTGTTCAGCACGTCCCACCCGCCGGCGGTGACGGCGGCCTGCCTTTCCGCCATCGAGGTGCTCCTGACCGAGCCGGAGCGCATCGAGCGGCTGTGGGCGAACACACGCTTCTTCAAGAACGGGCTGAAGAACCTTGGCTTTGACACGGGGAACAGCGAGACGCCGATCACGCCGGTCATCGTCGGCGACGAGGCGCTGGCGATGAAGCTGTCCGACAAGCTCTTCGAATACGGCGTCTACGCCCAGGGGATCGTCTACCCCACGGTGCCGAAGGGCAAGGCGCGCGTGCGCACCATCGTCACCGCCGTCCACACGAAGGAGGACCTCGAAGCCGCCCTCCACGCCTTCGAGAAGGCGGGGAAAGAGCTGGGGATCATCTAACCGAACGCGATGCGGGGAGCCGAAGCGGCTGCCCGCTGTTTTTATGTTCCGGCTGGAGGTGGCACAAAAGAACATCGTTTGCCAAAGGGTGGTGGTGTGGTAGCGGCGGCCATGCCCGAGGACCGCTACGCGTTCAAGCCGTGGGAGGGCAGCTTGAGCTTTGCGGACCACCTCCGGCACATTGCTTCGGTGGAGAAAACCCTGATCCAGGCGCTTCGCGGTGGCGGTTGGGTCTGGGATCAAGGGATCACCGCGGAAACGCACCCCAATCGGGCGGCGATTGAGGCCCTCCTGCGGGAAAGCGGCGAGGCGTTGCGCGAGCAGATCGCCAGCATGACGGATGAGGAGCTTACCCGTTCCATTTCGACGCCGTGGGGAGAAGCGACCCCCGCCGACCTCCTTGTGAAGTGGATGGTTCACGAAGCCCACCATCGGGGGCAGTTGTATCTGCACCTGAGGCTGTGCGGAATCACGCCTCCGGAGTACCACTGAGGGGCGACCTTTATTGGAGGGATTACCTTGAACGTTACGGGCTTCAACCACTGGGGATTTGGTTAGCCCCGCGACTTGGCTGTTCGTTACCTGCACGGCGCTCAGCGTCATGGCCCATCGTCGTGGAGCTTTTCGGTTGGATTCCCCTCTTCGAAGCCCTGCGTCGCTGGTGTCCTGTCGCATTGGCCACCTTATCCTTCCTTGCGCTCGGCGGCCTCATGACAGCCTCGGGCATGTCCGATGTCCTGGCCGAAAAAGCAGCTGCCCTCGGCCGATTCTACGCCTTACTCATCCCTTGGATTGGCGGCTCGGTGGCTACTTAACCGGCTCCAATACGGGAGCGAACGCCCTGTTTGCGGCTGCCCAAGCTCAAGGGGCTCAGGGAGCCGGTCTTCCCGTACTGTGGGCCGTTGCGGGGCAAAATGTGGCGGCCTCTTTGTGTTCAGGCCGGATGCGTTTAAGCGGACTCATAGAATCTCCGCCTCGGAAACCCCGGATTTGAATCCGGGGAGGAAAGGCGTCCCTCCTTTTCGTTCAGATCTTCCAGATACGCCAGGACGCATTGCATAGAAAGACGAGATCGTCTATCTTCGCGCGCTGAGTTAGTCTTTTTCCGGTCCGCGCGTCGTGCAGGCTCAAGCGGTCCTGCATCGTCCCACCGACATAGCAGAAACCGAACTTCGGATGCAGGACCTGAGCACCGCGGCGAAGGCCAAAGCTCGTTCCGCCGCCATGCCGTCTTCTTTTGCCGCCTTTTTGAGGGTTTTCTAGATGTAGACTGCGGCGGCGGAATTGCAAGGGGACCATCCTGATAAGCCCCGTATAGTTCGGTTGCGTAGCACCAACCTCAGAGGCGGCCAGAACCCAAGCATCGACCGCGTGGGCAAAAAATGTCTCGGCGGATTTCCGACTCGTCTTGTGCAGTCCGAACGTCTCCCGGAACTGTTTTGTTTCCCAGCCGGATCGGGTGACGACAGGCGAAAGCTTTCGAAGTTCTTCGTAGAACCACTGCTTACCGATCTGAAGCGGGCTGAACGAGACGTTCCAGCTCTTTTTTCCCTGCTTCGTATGAGCCTTAACATCTTCCACAACGAAAACGGAGATCGGGTAAAGTCCTTTCAGAAACCCAGCAATCCTGAGTTTCCACCCCCACCGCGCCCTGGTGGACGGCGGGATGCCGCCCCGGGCCCGGTTAAACCTCGGCTTCCGGTTTGGCGTCTTCCGGTAACGTCGGTTCCGTCTCAGCATACGACGTTTCTCAACGTTTTCCTTGACGTGCGTTACCGCATCGATGTGCAGGTTAAGGTACGTGCGCTTTGGTCCGACGATGCTGAACGCTTCCCACTTTGACCCGGGATCAATTCCGCAAGCGACAGGCTGCACTTCGCCGTCGGTCCGGTTCAGAAGCCGGATGTAGAAAAATCCTTTCCGGAACCGGCGCACGGCGCGTCCCTTTCGGACGAGTTCCCTCGCCCGAGCCGGATGGCACGGCATGAGCGGTTTTCCATCAGCTGAAAGAACGGGAACATACTGCATGGAGGTTACCCTCCCTCTCGCCCATTCAGGCGGCAATTTCTCCCCTTCGCCGCTGGCCGTCGGAGAGGTCGCAGACTAGGGGAGCATCCGCGACATCCTTGCCCTGCCACGGGCGGACGGCTCAGCTGCCTTCAGGCGCCCCCGGAGATCCGTCGCCGGGTCCGGTTGCTTGGCCAGGCTAGTCTTTCGCGGTCGGTGACCGCCTTGCAGTTTCACGGCTGGCAAGACCGCTACTCCTGCAAGCCTCGGACTTCAGTCCGGGGTACTTGGCTTTCTCACTTGCTTGTGTTCGCATGCATCCTTCCGCGGACGCCAAAACAGCGCCGCCATCAGCAGGAGCAGGACCAACGTGATGGCGAGACGTCCTTTGTTTTCACGGAAGTAGACAAGGTCATGGCCGATCATCGTCTCGAGGATGAGGGACGGGGCTTTGCCCACCGCGCTCGTCACGAGAAAGTCGACGAAGCGCACGCCCGACACCGCCGCGGCAAAGGTGACGACACCGGAGGGCATCATCGGGGTGAGGCGGGCAAACAGCAACACCAGCGCTTGCCGATGGCGCGGCAGGCGGTTCAGCGCGCGCTGCCATCGGAAACGGTCTTCCTTCCAGCGCAGCCCCTTGCGCACGCCGAGGCGGTATAGCCAGAAGGCGAGGGCTGTACCGAGCACCTCTCCGGCCAGGGAGACGAAAAACCCGACGACCGGTCCGAAGACGACGGCGTTGGCTCCCGACAGGAAGACAGACGGCACGACGCCCAGCACGCTGACGAGCACATTGAGGAGAATGCTGACCAGGGCGGCCCACATGCCGTAGTCGCGCAGCGTAGCGGCCAGCGCATCAACGTTCCACCACAAATCCATGCTTCTATCGTATCCGTGGTCGGCGCGCGTTGTCAAAACGGCGTTGACAAAGCCCCGGTCTTCATGGTATGGTGGACAGGGTAATACCCTAAGGGGGTATTAAGGATGGATCAGGCAAGCGAAAAGGCGGCTCTGTTGCGACGGCTGCGGCGCATTGAAGGCCAGATCCGCGGCGTGCAGAAAATGATCGAAGAGGACCGGTACTGCGTCGACATCCTCACACAACTGGCCGCCATCCGCTCGGCCACCAACGCTGTGGGGCTAGCCATCTTGGAACGGCACATCCGGGGTTGTGTGCAAAACGCGATTCGACAAGACCAGGGTGACGAAATGATCGATGAACTGTTGGACGTCATCCACTCCTTTGTCAAGTCGTCGTGAGCGGGGAAGCGTCCCGACCGAAAAACCCGCAACGAAAGCGAAAAAGTAAAAAAGGCGAGACGATTATCCGAAGTTGAACAGTGGGGGAAACAAAGAGGGGATGGGGGGAAGGAAAAAGGGGGAAGAAACGGGTATGGTGGATTCATTGCAAGAAGGACAGCAGGCCACGAGGCGCTGGAGAAGGCGGTTTTTCTTATGCTGCGCGTGGGCCTGTGTCGTGATCCTGATGCTGTCCGGCTTGGCGCCCCCCGCGTCCGCTTCGCCGACCATGACGGTAACGAACGCCGTGCGCACAAAGAATCCGCCCGCGCCGATGATCACCGCTCCGTCGGCGGTGCTGATCGAAGCGGAGTCGGGACGCGTTCTTTTTGCGAAAAACAAGGACGCGCCCATGTATCCGGCGAGCATCACCAAGATCATGACGGGCATTGTCGCGCTCGAAAAAGGGCGGCCTGACGAGATTGTGACCATCTCCCAAAGGGCGCAGGCGGCGGATGGCACACGGGTGTACCTGGTCAAAGGGGAGCAGAAGCCACTCCTTGAGCTCGTGTACGCCGCGCTGGTCAACTCGGGAAATGATGCGGCCATTGCCATTGCCGAGCATGTTGGCGGGAGTGAAGCGGCATTTGCGGCGCTGATGAACGAGAAGGCGCAGGCGATCGGCGCGCGGCATACGCATTTTGTCAACGCCAGCGGCCTGCACGATCCCCAGCACGTGACGACCGCCTATGACATGGCCCTCATTGCCCAGTACGCGATGCGGAACCCAACCTTTCGCGAGATCGTGCAAACAAAACGCAGACCGTGGACCGGACAGGAGTGGCAGTCGGAGCTCGTGAACCACAATCGCCTGTTGTGGGAGTATCCCGGTGCTACGGGGGTGAAAAACGGGTTCACCACGAAAGCCCGCTTTACGTTGGTCGCCTCGGCGGAACGCAACGGCGTGTCGCTCATCTCCGTGGTCATGGGAGCGAGCTCGTCGGCCGTTCTCTACCGGGAGACGAAGGCGCTCCTCGACTATGGCTTCGCGGTGGCACCCAATCTTCCCCCGGCTCCCTGGGTGCTTGCCGAAAACAGCGTGGCCAAGCGGGAAGGAAAATCGGTTGTGCACGCCGCTTCGTCATCGGCAGAGGGGACGGAAAACGGAACGTGGTGGGCAACGCTCTTTGCTTTCGCCAAACGTGTTGGAAAAGGGCTTGTTGGCGTAGGGCTATTGGGGTTGATCGGGGTCGGGATTGTGTGGATTGCGAGAGCGGTGGTCAGGCGTCTCGTGCTTTGTCGCCGCCGGCGGCAGGCAGGGGTCCATCACCGGTATTGGGGCGCGTATACCACTCGGCACATCCCACCGCGTCACAACCTGTACCGTGAGTGATGCGAAGAAAAACCATGCACGGGCAAAGAAGAACGCATAGGAAAGCGGGGTGGGGATGCCACCCCCTTCATCCTTTTTATTTCTCTCTTAGGAAAGTGAGAAGACAGAATCGAGGATATTTTTTGAAAAGTATAGGGTTCAAGACGTTGTGCAAACGATGGAGAGGATCGGAATTCCGTGACCTGCGTAGCCTTTCTGAAGCGGATGTATTGCCTGCTCATGGTGATGCGCATCTTGGCAATTTGCTTGCAAGCCCGCAAGGATGGCTTTGGATCGATTTCGAAGACGCATCGCGGATGCCTCGATTTTGGGACCTGGCTTGCGCCCTCTAACGATTCCGTTTGGTGAGGGGGTGGCGAGCCGAGGGTGCGGCTTGCCTTCTCGTTTCTTGCGCCGACCTTGCTGGGGTACGAATCGAAGATGGGAATTGAAATGATGTTCGATCGCCGATCTCTCTTTCTAGTTTACATTCTTTCTAGTTTACATAATGTATATTATGGGACGTAAAAAAGACGCGCGAAAAACCGTCTGTTGGATATCTCAATAAAAGAGTTTACTCTTTATTTTGAGACAGAAAGCGAAAACGCGATGCGAATCCGCTTCACGTTGAACATCCTCACGTTACGTTTCCGGTTCCGTCTGATCTTCCTGATCTTCATGTTCGTGAGCTGCACGGTACTCCTGATACCGTCGGTGCACCGTGGCCTTGGAAACGGCATATCCCAGGCCGCGCAGTGTGGCGGCGATCTCGGCAAACGTCAGCCCGTGCTGGTCCCGCAGGCGCACGATTTCCTCCACCGGGACGTCGAGCCGCTCGCGCCCGGCATGGGCGCCGCGGTTTTTGAGGTTTTCCTCCGGCCGATAGCCGGCGGCCATGGCCCGACGGATCCCTCGGGAAATTTTGCGGTTCATCAGGCGCCGCTGGTATTCCTCCACCTCGGCCAAGATCTTGATGACGAGCCCGTCCATCTCCGACAGGACAATTTCTCCCTGGTGTTCCAGGGTGTACACTTTTGCGCCCATGCGGAAGAGCTGGTGGAGCACCGCGATTTTGGTGTGGCCGCGCCCGATGCGCGTCTCATCCTGGATCACGACGCCGTCGGCCTGGCCGTCGCGAATCAACGCCAGGAGGCGAAACAGCCCGTCCCGCTCCACATCGTACCCGCTGGCCTGCTCGGCGATGCGGTCGACAACGGTCCACCCCCGCTCCCGAGCGAAGCGGTCCAGCTCGGCGATTTGGCGGGCCAAGCTGGTCGCTTGTTCCGCTTTTTCCGTGCTGACGCGCGCATACAGCACGACGCGCATGCTCCCCTCCCCTTTCGCGAAGCCCGCGGTTTCTCTTCTTTCTCCTTCCCCTCGTCATGCGCTTCCTTTTCCCTTTTCATTGTAACGGAACTGGTCCCCTGCGGCAGGTCACACGGCGGTACGCCGCATGCGGGTGCAACCGGTTGACGGGTTTAGTCCTGCGTTGCGTGCGTGCCGTCGTCCCCAAAGGGTAGATAGCCCAACAGATGGGGATCGTCCATCAGTCCCGCGTCGCGGTCGGCCAAAAAGGCGCGGTCAACGGGCCGTTCGATGGCCATCTGCTGAGAACGCAAGAACGCGCCTTCCTGGGGTTCGCGCGCAGCAGGGGGTGCGCTGTCGTCCTTGTGGTGCCAGGGAATGTGCCGATCGTCCATGATCGTTCCTCCTCTGTTGGGGCATGGGAATGGCGAGATGCAACCTATGAAGAGTATGCCCTTCTGCGCGCGTCCGTATGCCGAACGTGCGTTTGTACGGACGGGGTTTCTTATGGTATAATGAAACCAAATTGTGGCTGCCTGAGGAGGACGCAACCTATGGAGAAACTTTCAAGCCGGCAACGGGCCATTTTGGAATTTATTAAAGAGGAAGTGCGCAAAAAAGGCTACCCGCCGTCGGTGCGCGAGATCGGCCAAGCCGTGGGCCTCGCGTCGAGTTCGACGGTGCACGGCCATCTGGCACGGCTGGAGAAAAAGGGCTACATTCGCCGCGACCCCACCAAACCGCGGGCCATTGAGATCCTCGATGTGGATCCGCCGGCAGCCGCAGAAGTGGAGACGACCCTGGTGCCGGTGCTGGGGAAGGTTACGGCCGGCCAGCCGATCGAAGCGATCGAAAACGTGGAGGAAACCTTTCCCCTCCCAAAGGATTGGGTGAACAACGACACCGTGTTCATGCTCCGCGTCGAGGGCAACAGCATGATCAATGCCGGCATCTTCGACGGGGACCTCGTCATCGTTCGCCAGCAGCCGGTGGCCAACAACGGTGACATCGTCGTCGCCCTCACCCCGGACGGCGAAGCGACAGTGAAGCGCTTCTACAAGGAAAAAACCTGCGTCCGGCTGCAGCCGGAAAACGACGAGATGGACCCCATCCTGCTGCCCGAGGTGAAAATCCTCGGCAAGGTGATCGGCGTGTTGCGCCGGTTCCAATAGCGCTGCGCGATCCAAGGGGCGCAACCAAAACGGGCGGACACCGCACTACCCGGTGCCCGCCCGTTTTCGCGTTACCGCCACAAGGCCTCGATCCAAAACCAGGCGATGATCACCAGTTTGAGGACGCCTTTCGCCAACGCACCGCCCAGAAAACCGAGGAGCGTCGCCGTTCCCACGGTGGCCGCCTCGCGAAGGCTTCGCCCGCGCACGATTTCCGTGACGAGGGCGAGCAGGAACGGGCCGACGAGCAGGCCGAGCGGGCCGAGTACAAGCGGGCCGACGAGCGTTCCCGCGATGGCCGCCCACGCCGCTGCCTTGGACCCGCCGAATCGGCGCACAAAGAGGGAATTGGCCACAAAGTCGGCGGCGAACAGGGCGACGGTCACGAGGGCGGCGGCGATCCAGAAGGATGCGGACAGGGCGGCGCTGTTGATGCCGAAGTGGTAGAGCAAAAAGGCGGCCCACAAGAGCGGGATCCCGGGCAAGATGGGCACCACCGTGGCCAGGAAGCCGAGCGCCATGCAAGCCACGACGGCCACCCACAAGAGGGTCGTCACCATCACGGATCCTCCTTTTCCGGTTGAAACATGCGGGTGTGCAAAAGGGGCTGGCCAACGGGCCAACCCCTTTTCCTTTTCTTCTTCCTTTTCCCTCTTCCCTGCTTTCTCTCGCGCTGCGCGCCTGCGCGCTTAATACTGCTCGAGGTACTGTTCCCGCTCCCACGGGTGCACCTGCACGCAGAAGAGGTTCCACTCGATTTCCTTCGCCTCAATGAAGTGCGTGAGGGCGTGCTCGCCAAGGGCGTCGCAGATGACGGGATCCTGCTTGAGGCACTCGAGGGCCTCCTTGAGCGTTCCCGGCAGGCTCTCGATGCCCAGATCGCGGCGCTCCGCTTCGGACATGACGTAAATGTTGCGGTCGACGGCCGGCGGCAGGGGCAGCTTGTTCTTGATGCCGTCGAGGCCCGCCTTCAGCATCACCGCCAGGGCCAGGTACGGGTTGCACGACGGGTCGGGGCTGCGCACCTCGATGCGCGTCGACTGGCCGCGGGACGCGGGAATGCGCACCAGCGGGCTGCGGTTTTGCACCGACCAGGCCACGTACACCGGTGCCTCATACCCCGGCACGAGGCGCTTGTAGGAGTTGACCGTCGGGTTGGTGATGGCCGTGAAGCCGCGGGCGTGCTCGAGAATGCCGGCCAGGAAGTGGCGGGCCACCTGGCTGAGGCCCAGCTCGTCGGTCTCGTCGTAGAAGGCGTTCTTGTCGCCGACAAAGAGGGACAGGTGTGTGTGCATGCCCGAACCGTTGACGCCGAAGATCGGCTTGGGCATGAAGGTGGCGTGCAGGCCGTGCTGCCGGGCGATGTTTTTGACCACCAGTTTGAAGGTGATGATGTTGTCGGCGGCCGTGACGGCGTCGGCATACTTGAAGTCGATCTCGTGCTGCCCCGGAGCCACCTCGTGGTGCGACGCCTCCACCTCAAAGCCCATCTGGTCGAGGGTGACCACGATGTCGCGGCGGCAGTTTTCGCCCAAGTCGACCGGCGCCAGGTCGAAGTACCCGCCTTTGTCGTTCAGGTCCATCGTCGGCCGGCCGTTTTCGTCCAGCTTGAAGAGGAAAAACTCCGGTTCCGAACCAACGTTCATTGTCGTGAAGCCGAGGTCTTGCGCCTCCTTCAGCACGCGCTTCAGGATGCCCCGCGGGTCGCCGGGGAACGGCGTGCCGTCCGGCAGGTGGACGTCGCAGATCAGACGCGCCACGCGTCCCTCTTTTGCGCTCCACGGGAACACGACCCACGTGTCCGGGTCGGGGTACAGATACATGTCGGACTCCTCGATGCGCACGAAACCCTCGATGGAGGAGCCGTCAAACATGATCTTGTTGTCCAGGGCCTTCGGCAGCTGACTGACGGGAATCTCCACGTTTTTGAGGGTCCCGAACAGGTCGGTGAACTGCAGGCGGATGAAGCGCACGTTCTCTTCCTTCGCCAGCTTGAGGATGTCGTCCCGGGTGTACTTGGCCATTTTTCCGCCTCCCCACTCGATTTGCCGGTCCCAGCTCTATTTGTAAACCGTTTCGGGTTTACAGGTCGTAGTACAGCTCGTATTCCTTCGGATGGGTGGTTCGGTTGACGCTGCGTGCCTCTTCCCGCTTCAGGGCGATCCACGTCTCGATGACATCCTTCGTGAAGACATCGCCGGCAAGCAGGAACGCGTGGTCTTCTTCCAGAGCGTCCAGCGCTTCGTCGAGGGAAGCCGGCACGCTCTTGATGCTCTTCTTCTCTTCGTCCGACAGCTCGTAGAGGTTCTTGTCGATCGGGCCAAAGCCGTGTTCGGTCGGATCGATCCGGTTGCGGATGCCGTCCAAGCCGGCGAGCAGCATGGCGGCAAAGGCGAGGTACGGGTTGCACGTCGGATCGGGCGTGCGGAACTCGATGCGCGCCGCTTTCGGAGACACGGCGGCGACGGGTACGCGGATGGCCGCCGAGCGGTTGCCCTTGGAAAAGACGAGGTTGACCGGGGCCTCATAGCCCGGCACGAGGCGCTTGAAGGAGTTCGTGCTCGGATTGGTCAGCGCGGTCAGCGCCGGGGCGTGTTTCAGGATGCCGCCGATGTAATAGAGGGCCAGCTGGCTCAGGTTGGCGTAGCCGCCCTTTTCGTAGAACAGCGGCGTGTCGCCGTTGAACAGGCTTTGGTGGGTGTGCATGCCCGAACCGTTGTCGCCGACGATCGGCTTGGGCATGAAGGTGGCCGTCTTTCCGTGTTTCTTGGCCACATTGCGGACGATGTACTTGAAGAGCAGCAGGTTGTCGGCCGCGCGTGTCAGCGTGTCGAAGCGGAAGTTGATCTCTCCTTGCCCGGCCGTGGCCACTTCGTGATGGTGCCGTTCGACGCGAATGCCGCACCGCTCGAGCAGCTGGCACATTTCATTGCGGATGTCGGCCATCGTGTCTGTCGGCGCCACCGGGAAATACCCGCCCTTTACGCGGACCTTGTAGCCGAGGCCCGGTTCGCCGGTGTTCCAGGCGGCTTCCTCGGAATCGATGAAGTAGAAGGCGCCCTTCATGCTGTTGCCGTATTGCACATTGTCAAAGAGGAAGAACTCCGCCTCCGGGCCAAAGTAGGCCGTCGTGGCAATGCCGGTCTCCTTCAGGTACGCCTCCGCTTTGCGGGCAATGTTGCGCGGGTCGCGCGTGTACGGATCCCCTTCCGGCGTGTAGATGTTGCACACCAGGCTGAGGGTCGGGGCTTCCACAAAGGGGTCGACGAAGGCCGAGGTCGGATCGGGCACCATCACCATGTCCGACTCTTCGATGCTGCGGTAACCGGTGAGGCTCGAACCGTCAAAGGCGACGCCCATTTCAAACGTGCGTTCATCCACTTCGCTGGCCGGCACCGTCACGTGATGCTGGCGGCCGAGGAGGTCGACGATGCGGAAGTCGACAAATTGAATGTTCTGCGCTTTGATGCGCTCCAGCACCTGATGCACCGCTTCCTTTTTGTCATCGCGGACTTGGACGACTTGCGGGTCGCTCATCGTTTCACCTCATCCCCCGTGGTCATTCCCCAATCAGCCGCATGGGTGTTCTCTTCACCCTCATTCTATTGGGGAGGCAGGCCACTCGTCAACAATTTTTCTCACCCAATATGTAAGAAAATCTAACGAAGTCGACCCGATGGCAACGTTCCTTTCGCAATGCGTGATCCCGGACGCGTTGATGGGGAATGCGCCATGGGGGCGACGGTACGAAAAAACGAAACGCGCAACGACCGGGGCACATCCGGGCCCACGGAAACGTTGCGCGTCGGGCGGATTCGTTGATGGTTTGGGTTAGTGGAAAAACCGGGACAGCTCGCCTTGGATGAGCGTTGCGGCCTGTCCGGGGCGATGCAACAGCACCTGCTGCTTCAGCAGTTCATGCAGCTCCTTTTCGGTCAGCTCCTTGCGCTTCGGCTCGGCCTTGGGTTCGGTGGCCGCCTCCGGCGAGGGCTTCCCCGCCTCCTTCATCGCCAGCATCTTCTTGATCCCGGCAATGTTGACGCCCTGTTCGATGAGCGACTTGATCTCCAGCAAGCGATCGATGTCGTTCAAGGAAAACAGCCGCTGATTCCCCTTCGTCCGCGCCGGCTTGACCAGTTCGTGTTGCTCGTAGTAGCGAATCTGCCGCGCGGACAGCCCCGTCAGCTTCATGACGATGCCGATGGGAAAGAGCGGCATGTTGCGGCGGATGTCGTCGGCCATGGTCTCCCCTCCTCCGCCACACCGAAATCGCTTTCATGGGGGTGTGATACTATTGTATGCCCCCATTCTGGAATCTGTCAAGGGATGTTATGTCTATTCTCACGTTGCAATGTCAGGTTTGATCCTTCGGTGGGCGGCGTGAGGAAACCGTCGGCCAGCAGCTTGTCGACGGCGGTGAGGACGCCGACCTTCACGTGGGCATAGGTCAGCCCGCCCTGCAGGTAGCCGACGTAGGGCGGGCGCACCGGGCCGTCGAAGGTGAGCTCCATGCTGGCCCCCTGGATGAACGTCCCGGCGGCCATGATGACCGGGTCGGCATATCCGGGCATCGGGCTCGGTTGCGGGACGACGTGGGCGTCGACGGGCGAGGCCTGCTGGACGCCCTGGGCGAAGGCGATGAGCGGCTCCGGCGCCCCGAAGACGATGCGCTGGATGAGGTCGGTGCGCGGCTCGTCCCATCGCGGGCGGGTGCGAAACCCGAGCCGCTCGAGCAGCGCCGCGGCAAAGACCGCCCCCTTGAGGGCTTCACCGACGACATGCGGGGCCAGGAAAAAGCCGAGGTAAAAGTCAAAGGTGGCGCCGAGCGTGGCCCCCACCTCCCGGGCGATGCCGGGGGCCGTCAGGCGGGCGGCCGCCTGCTCCACCAGCTCGGCCCGTCCGACGACGTACCCGCCCGTCTTGGCCAGCCCGCCGCCGGGGTTCTTGATGAGCGACCCGGCGAGGATGTCGACGCCCACCTCCGTCGGCTCGCGCGTTTCGGTAAACTCGCCGTAGCAGTTGTCGACGAAGACGAGGACGTCGGGGCGAAGGCTTTTGACGAAGCGGACCATCTCCCCGATCGCGTCAACCGAAAACGAGGGACGGTCGTCGTAGCCGCAGGAGCGCTGGATGGCCACCACCTTCGTGCGCGGCGTGAGCGCCTCGCGCACCGCCGCCTCGTCGATCCACCCGTCGGGACCGAGGGGCACGGCGCGGTAGCCGACCCCGTAGTCGCGCAGCGAGCCGGCCCGCTCTCCCCGCACGCCGATCACCTCTTCCAGCGTGTCGTAGGGGCGGCCGGTGATGTAGACCAGCTCGTCCCCCGGGCGGAGCAGGCCGAAGAGCACGAGGGCGATGGCGTGGGTGCCGGAGACGATCTGCGGGCGCACCAGGGCCGCCTCGGCGCGAAAGGTGCGGGCGTAGACGGCCTCCAGGGTGTCCCGCCCCCGGTCGTCGAGGCCGTAGCCGGTGGACGGCGCGAAATGGTAGTCGCTCACGCCGCAGGCGCGAAAGGCCTCGAGCACCTTCCACTGGTTGCGCTCCACGATCCGTTCGATCTCCCGGAGGCGCGGCGCGATTTGCGCCTCCACGCACGCGGCGAGGGCGCGCAGGAACGATCCATGCCGGAGCGTCTCGTACAGGTCGAAGGCGTGTCGATCGGTTTGGCGTGCGTCAGCCATGGGGATTCCCTTCCGCGTCGAGAATGGCGATGGGAATACCGGATTGCGCCAGGCGCCGGGCCGTTTGCCGGTCCATGGCGGCTTCGAGGGTGAAAAAGGCCCCGCTTTCGTCAAGCTGCGACCGCCGCACCACGGCGTGTTCGTGCACGTCGGCCAGCAGGCGCCCATCGGACACGGGCACGCGCAGGCGCACGGTCACGAAGGCGCGCTGGCGGGCCGCGTCGATGCGCTGGCGCAAGCGTTCCAAGTCCGGATCGGAAAAGGCGGAGATGGCGATCTTGTCGGGGGCATCCGGAAAGAGGCGCGCGTGGGGCGCCAGGCGGTCGATCTTGTTCCACACGAGGAGTTCGGGCAGGTGGGCGGCCCCGATGTCGGCCAGCACCTGCCGCACCACGGCGATGTGGCGGTCGGCGCTCGGATGGCTGGCGTCGACGACGTGCAGGAGCAGATCGGCGTCGCGCGCCTCCTCCAGCGTGGCGCGAAAGGCGGCCACCAGGTGGTGCGGAAGGTTCTGGATAAAGCCGACGGTGTCGATCAGCACCGCGTCGTGGCCGCTGGGCAGGCGAAGGCGGCGGGCCGTGGGGTCGAGGGTGGCAAACAGCTTGTCCTCGGCCAGCACGTGGGCCCGGGTCAGGCGGTTAAGCAGCGTCGACTTGCCGGCGTTGGTATACCCCACCAGGGCCACGCGGAAGACGCCGTCTTTGCGCCGCCGCGCACGCAGGAGGGCGCGGTGGCGCACCACCTCGGCCAGCTCGTCCTCGAGGTCGGCGATGCGCCGCTTGATGCGCCGCCGGTCCACTTCCAGCTTCGTCTCCCCCGGCCCCCGCGTGCCGATGCCCCCGCCCAGGCGGGACAGATCGCGCCCCTTACCGGCAAGGCGCGGCAGCAAGTAGCGCAGCTGGGCCAGCTCCACCTGCAGCTTCCCTTCCTTCGTGCGCGCCCGCTGGGCAAAGATGTCGAGGATGAGCTGCGTGCGGTCGATCACCTTGCACGGGATCACCGTCTCCAGGTTGCGCACCTGGGCAGGCGAGAGCTCCTGGTCGATGATGACGAGGTCGGCCTCCTCGGCTTCCGCCAGATGGGCCACCTCTTCCGCTTTTCCCCGCCCCATGTACCAGGCCGGATCGGGCCGCTCGCGCCTCTGCGTCACCATGTGCAGAACCTCGGCGCCGGCCGTCTCCGCCAGGCGGCGCAGCTCGGCCAGGGCGTCGTCGAAGGCCTGCGCATCCTGCTCGCTTGTGCGAATGCCGACCAAAATGGCGCGTTCCATCGCACCCCTCCCGTGCATCCCGCTTCATCTTACCAAATGTCGTGTTCGGCGGCCACCTCAAGGTCTTCCGGCAAAAGGGTCATCAGCTCGTCGCGCGTGGCCTCGCGCCGCTGGAGGAGGCGAAGGGCTTGCCGGCGGAAGGCCCGCTCCAACACGTTGCGCACAAACCGGGCATTGCTGAAGGACCCGGTGGGATGGTCCATCGCCTTGACGATCATCCGCTTCAGCTTGTGCCGCGCCGCCGGCGTCAGCACGTAGTCGCGGTCGCCGGCCATCTGGTCGGCGATGGCGAGGAGCTCGGCGACGGTGTAGTCGGGAAAGGTGAGCTGTATGGGGAAGCGCGAGGGAAGCCCCGGGTTGACGCGCAGAAAGGCGTCCATCTCCCGCGGATACCCGGCGAGGATGAGGACGAACGCGTCGCGATGGTCTTCCATTGCCTTGACGAGGGTGTCGATGGCTTCCTTGCCGAAGTCCTTCTCCCCGCCGCGGGCGAGGGAATAGGCCTCGTCGATGAACAGCACCCCGCCGAGGGCCTTTTTGATGTGCTCCCGCGTGCGCTGGGCGGTGTGGCCGATGTACTCGCCCACCAGGTCGGCCCGCTCGGCTTCCACGAGGTGACCCTTGGCCAGTACGCCCATCTCGTGGAGCAGGCGGCCGACCAGCCGGGCCACGGTGGTCTTGCCCGTGCCCGGGTTGCCGCGAAAGACCATGTGCAGGGTCTGCCGCTGGGCCTTGAGCCCGGCCTCCTGCCGCCGCTGCCCAACGGTGAAGTAAGCGTAGACGCCGTAGAGCGCCTCTTTGATGCGGTCGAGGCCGATGAGGCGGCAGAGCTCCTCCACCGCCGCGCGCAGGCCGGGCGGTGTCGCCGGGTCGGCCAGCACGTCGGCGAAGGGCGCCCGCGGCGCGCGCGATGGCGGAGCCGGATCGAAGAGCACCTGAATGCGCGGCCGATGCGGCGTGCGCATCTCGCTGTTCATGCCCGCACCCCCCTATCCCTTCCAGTATACGCGGGCGGGCGGTGGGGCCAAGCCGTTAGACGTAGATCATTTTCACCGTCATGCCGCCGTCGATGACGAGGTTCTGCCCGGTAATGAACCCGTCGCGCTCGGTGGCGAGGAAGAGGCAGGCGCGGGCGATGTCCATCGGGTCGCCGACGCGGCCCACCGGGTGCTGGGCGCGGTCGGCCTCGGTGTGCTCCGGCTCGTGGCGCAGCCGTTTCTTCTTCCACCGGGCCGTCTCGATCCAGCCGGGGCTGATGGCGTTGACCCGGCGCGCTGGCTGCACAAGAGCGTCGGGGAAACGGCATGCGGACGGCCGCGCACAACGAAGGACGGGCGCCACCCGTTCGGGAACGCCCGTCCTGGAGATCGCGCCGGAACGCGTCCGGCACGTCGCTGCCACCGCTTGGCGTTGACGCTGGAAGATTTTCCGCGCAGACCCGCGCGCAACCGCTTACGATTCGGTCGCTTGCGCCTGCGGTTGCGCTTCCGGTTTGGCCTGTTGCGGGGGTTCGGCCATCAGGGAAACCGGCCGCTGCGGCGTGAAGGTGGAGATGGCGTGCTTGTAGACCATCATCTGCTTCCCGTCGCTTTCAATGACGACGGTGAAATTGTCAAAGCCCCGGATAAACCCGCGCAGCTGATAGCCGTTCACCAGGTAGATGGTCACCGGGATATGCTCTTTGCGCAGCTGGTTTAAAAAGGTGTCCTGAATGTTGATCGCCTGTTTCATGGGCATCCCCCTTCTCTATTCTTCACACGATCCTATTCGGCACGGGCGAAGAACTTTCCTGCCACGAGCCGACAAATTTGTTCGATTTGCTCGGCGCGCGCCGCCGGGTCGGTCATGTCGGACCAGACGATGCCCGGCATGTGACGGAACCACGTCAACTGCCGCTTGGCGAATTGCCGCGTGCGCCGCTTGATCGCCTCCACGGCCTCGTCGAGAGAAATTTCACCGCGCAAATAGGGAAGCAGCTCCTTGTACCCCAGCCCCTGCATGGCCGTCGCCCGCTCGTCGAAACCCCGTGCCACCAGGCGGCGCACCTCATCCACAAGCCCGGCGGCGATCATCCGGTCGACGCGTTCGTTGATCCGCGCGTACAGGACGCGGCGGTCCATGGTCAGGCCGATCAAGAGGAGGTCATACGGCGAGGGCCGCTCCTTGTCGCGCTGGAATTCGGCCATCGTGCGCCCGGTCTGCTCGTAAATCTCCAGGGCGCGGATGATGCGTCGCACGTCGTTGGGGTGAAGGCGCGCCGCCGTTTCGGGATCGATTTCCCGCAGCTTGGCGTGCAGGGCCTCGTTGCCGTGCGTTTCGGCAAAGCGGCGCCACTTTTCGCGCAGGGCGGGATCGGCCGGGGCGTTGGAAAAGCGGTAGCCTTGCACCACCGCCCGCACGTACAGGCCGGTGCCGCCGACGAGGATGGGCAACCGGCCGCGCCGGTTGATGTCGGCGATGAGGGGAACGGCCAGGGCCTGGAACTGGGCCACCGAGAAGGGCTCGTCCGGGTCGAGGATGTCGATGAGGTGGTGAGGGATCTCGGCGCGGATGGCGGGGTCCACTTTGGCCGTGCCGATGTCCATCCCGCGGTACACCTGCATCGAGTCGCCGGAGAGGATCTCGCCGCCAAAACGGCGGGCGAGCACGAGGCTGACGTCGGTTTTGCCCACCGCCGTCGGGCCGACGATGGCCACGAGGCGCTGGCGTTCCGGCGGCGCTGTCGCATCCTGCCGGCGCGCGCCGTTTCGTGGGGCGTGGGCGGTCATGGCGCGTCCACCCGGATGATGCCGTAGGCCACCGAGTTGCCCACTTCGTGCACCTCGGCAAAGCCGAGGCGGGCAAATTCCGCGCTTCCCTGGCGCTCCTTCATCACCACCATGCGACGGGCGACGCGCCGCGCCTCGCGCACGGCCTCCGGCGACAGAGGAGCGGGGTTGGCGAAGGGGCGCAGGCTCCCGATGCCCGAAGACGCTTCCACCGGGCGGCGGAACATCGGGTCAAAGTAGACGACGTCAAAGGAGCGGTCGGCGCATTGGCGCAGGTAGTCGAGGTGGTCGGCGCAGACGACGCGAATGCGGCGCAGCGCGGCGTCGATGGCCGCGGATCCGCTCGAGTAGGTTCGGAGCCCCTCGGCGACGACGGCGGCGATGAGGGGCTCCGACTCCAGCCCCACCACTTCCCCGCCTTCCCCCACGGCCAGCGACAGGACGGCGGCGTCGGCGGCCAGACCCAGCGTGCAGTCGAGGACGCGGTCCCCGGGTCGGATTTCCATAAGCTCAACCATAGGATCAGTATCGCCGCGAAGGAGGTGGCGCATACGGATCATGGCCGTATTGGGATGGTAGACGAAGGGCCGCTCGACGCCCGCGCGGTAGAGGCGCGGGCCCTCCGCCGTCACGACGAGCACCGTGTCGGTTCCCTCCTCGCGCATCAGCCGGGCGATGGACCGCTTTTTGCGCGGCACCAGGCGCGCGCCCAAGAAACGGGCCAGCCGTTTGGCCGTCTCGCGCAGCGCATCGTCGGGTTTTGGCGAGGTGGTGACGATCATCTCACATCACCCGCTTGAACCATTTTTCCAGCTCGTAGGTGGTCACGTGCACGATCACCGGCCGCCCGTGGGGGCAGGTGTAGGGCATCCGGCATTGGGCCAGGTCGGCCAGGAGCGCTTCCATCTCCTCGCGCGTCAGGTACCGGTTGGCCTTGATGGCCGCCTTGCACGCCCGCGACGCGGCGAGGTGCTGGCGCAGGGCGGCCTCGTCGACGTGCGGATGGGTCAAGACGAGACGGATCAGGTGCTCGGCCCAGGCCGCCTCTTCCCCGTGCGGGAACCAGTGGGGATGGGCGCGAACGGCAAAGGCGTGCGGGCCGAAGGGCTCGACGTCGAGCCTTAACCGGCGCAGCTCGTCGAGGCGCTGGCGCAGCGCCTCCGCTTCGGCAGGCGGCAGTTCCACGGTATGGGGCACGAGCAGCGGTTGCACGCGCAGGGGTTCTTCCGCGTAGGCGCGGAGGATCGCTTCGAACCACACGCGCTCCTGGGCCGCGTGCTGGTCGATGAGGAACAGGCCGTCGGGGTTCTGCGCCAGGATGTACGTTCCGTGCAGCTGGCCGATGAGGTGGAGCTCCGGAAAGGGCCGGGTTGAACCGGCGGGGTTCGCTTCGGCTGCGGCGTCCGGCGCGGGGTCCGGTTGTGTGCCGGCGTCGTGGGCGTGCGCGGGGGCGTCAGCCTGGGATGGGGCCTCGGTGTGCTGAGCGGCATCCGGGGCCTCTGGCGGCGCGCCCTCGTCATTGGGCCGAGCGCCGTCCGTCGACGGCGGGTCCGCATCTGCCGACGGGGAACCGCTGGATGCAAACAGCGCCGCGGCTTCCCGGGCCACGTCGGCCCCGATCCGCCGCGCCGCGTCGAGAGCGCCCCAGCGCATCGCCACCTGTTCCGCGCGGGGATGTGCCGGCCGCGCGGGTTTTGTCGGCGCGGGGATGAGGACCTCCCCCGCCAGGGCGTCTCCGACGGCGTCGCGGATCAGGGCCAAGAGGGCGTCTTCCTTGCCGAAGCGCACTTCCAGCTTGGCCGGGTGCACGTTGACGTCCACGAGCTCCGGGTCCATCTCCAGGTGCAGGATGGCGATGGGGTAGCGGTGCACGGGGAGCAGCGTGCGGTAGCCGTCAAGGACGGCGCGCAACAGGGACGCGTTTTTCACGTACCGGCCGTTCACGAAAACGGAAATGTACCCGCGGCTGGCGCGGCTCACCTCGGGGCGGCCGACGAGGCCGGTGAGCCGGAAATCGAGGCTTTCGGCGCGCACCGGGACGAGGTGCTTGGCCGTTTGGTGGCCGTAGACGGCGGCCGCGGCGTGCTTGAGCGCGCCGTCGCCGGGGGTGGCGAGGAGGCGGCTTTTGTTGTGGGCGTAGGCAAAGGCGATGTCGGGCCGGGCCAAGGCGAAGCGCGTCACGCAGTCGGTGATGTGGCCGAGCTCGGTGTGGACGCTTTTGAGGTGTTTGAGGCGTGCCGGCGTGTTGTAAAAGAGGTCGCGCACCGTCACCTCGGTGCCCGTGCGAGCGGGGGCGTCTTCAACGGTCAGGAGGCGCCCCCCTTCCACGGTGACGCGCGTGCCCGCAGCTGCGCCGCGCGGGGCGCTGGTGAGCACGACGCGGGAGACGGCGGCGATGGACGGCAGCGCCTCGCCGCGAAAGCCCAGCGTGCGGATGCGGAACAGGTCGCGTTCGCGCGCGAGCTTGCTCGTGGCGTGGCGTTCGAAGGCCAACCGGCAGTCGTCGCGGTCCATCCCTTCCCCGTCGTCGCGCACGGTGATGCGCGAAAGGCCCCCCTCCTCGACGAACACTTCAATGCGGCGCGCCCCGGCGTCGAGGGCGTTTTCCACCAGCTCCTTCACCACCGACGCCGGCCGCTCCACCACTTCCCCGGCGGCGATTTTGTCGATCAGCCGGTCGTCGAGGCGCTGGATCTTCCCCACCCGTATCCCTCCTTCCTGCCACGCCCTCGGGCGTCACGGCCTTTGCGCGCTCGCCTCCGCGTTGCGCGCGAGGCGGCGTTTCCACTCGAACAGGAGCTGCAGCGCCTCGAGCGGCGTCGTCCGCTCGGGATCGAGGCGGCGAATCGCCTCGAGGACCGCCTCCTCCTCGGGATCGCGCTCCGGCGCGGGAGGCGACGCAAACAGCCAGTCGGCGAAGGACAGCTGGCGCGGCTCGGCGGGGTCGGCGGCAGGCGGCGAAGCGGAAGCCGCCCTTCCCGCACCGGTTTCCCCGCCTTCCAGCTCGGCCAGGATGGCCCGCGCCCGCTCGATCAGCTCCGGCGGCAGGCCGGCCCGCTCGGCCACGTGGATGCCGTAGCTCTTGTCGGCCTTCCCTGGGAGGATTTTGTGCAGAAAAATCACCTTGCCGTCCTGTTCCGAACAGGCGGCGTGGACGTTGACCACGCCGGGCAGGCGCTCGCCGAGGGCGGTCAGCTCGTGGTAGTGGGTCGAAAAGAGCGTCTTCGCCCCCACGCGGTCATGCAGGTACTCGATCACGGCCTGGGCCAGCGCCATGCCGTCGTAGGTCGACGTGCCGCGGCCGATCTCATCGAGAAGGAGCAGGCTCTTCTTCGTCGCCCCGAGGAGGGCCGCCTTCGTCTCCACCATCTCGACCATAAAGGTGCTCTGGCCGCCGGCAAGGTCGTCGGAGGCGCCGATGCGGGTGAAGATGCGGTCGACGATCGGGATGCGCGCCCGCTTCGCCGGCACGAAGCAGCCCATCTGGGCCAGGATGACGATGAGGGCCACCTGGCGCATGTAGGTGCTCTTGCCGGCCATGTTCGGCCCGGTGATGAGCAGGATGGGCCGCTCGTCGTCGAGACGCACGTCGTTGGGCACGAAGGCGCCGTCGGTCAGCGTGGCCTCCACCACCGGATGGCGGCCCTCTTCGATCACCAGCGGCCCGTCGTCGGCCAGCTCGGGACGCACGTAGCCCCGCTCGGCGCTGACGTCGGCCAGGGCCTGGAGCACGTCCAGCTCGGCGATGCGCCGGGCGAGGGCCTGCAGCCGCACCAAGTGCCCCTTCACCCGATCGCGCAGGGCGCAAAACAGCTCATGCTCCAGGTCAACAAGACTGCTTTCCGCCTCGAGAATGAGCGCCTCCTTTTCCTTCAGCTCCGGCGTGACGAACCGCTCGGCGTTGGCCAGGGTCTGTTTGCGCTCGTAGCGGTGCAGCGGCACGAGGTGCAAGTTGGGCTTGCTCACCTCGATGTAGTAGCCGAAGACGCGGTTGTAGCCCACCTTGAGCGACTTGATGCCCGTCGCCTCGCGCTCGCGGGCCTCCAGCTCGGCGATCCACGCCTTGCCCTCGCGGCTGGCCCGGCGCAGCTCGTCGAGGCGCGCGTGGTAGCCCTCGCGGATCATTCCGCCCTCGGTGATGGTCGGCGGCGGGTCGTCCACGAGCGCCTCGGCGATGGCTGCGGCCACATCGGAACACGTGTCGGTCTCCCGGGTCCATTGGGCCAAGGGGCCGCCCGCGTCGGCCAGTTGCGCCAGCAGTTCGGCCGCCGCCTCGAGCGAGCGGCGCAGCTGGACGAGGTCGCGGGCGTTGGCACTGCCAAAGGCGATGCGCCCGGCCAGGCGCTCCAGGTCGTAGACGCCCCTGAGGTGTTCGCGCACCTCGAGGCGGAGCGGCAGATGGTCATAAAAAAACTGAACGGCGTCGAGACGCTGTTCAATGGCCCGGCGGTCGAGAAGGGGCTTGTCCAGCCAGCGGCGCAAGAGGCGCGCGCCCATGGCCGTCATCGTCCGGTCGAGGAGCCACAGCAGCGAGCCCTTGCGCTCCTTGCCCCGTATCGTTTCCACCAGTTCGAGGTTGCGCCGCGCGCTGGCGTCCAGCTGGAGGAACTGGCGCGCGCGGTACGGCACGATCCGCGTGATGTGCGCCAGCGTCCGCTTCTGCGTCGCTTCCAGGTAGGTGACCAGACGGGTTGCCGCGCGAACCGGCCCGTCGGCCACCTCCCCCTGAATGCGGGCACGGACCGCGTCCCGCGCCGCGTCGGATTCGCCGTTCCACTCCGTCACCGCCGCTCCCCACAGCTGCTTGAGGGTGCGGCGCGAAACGCGCGAGGCGGCCTGCTCGTCGAGAAGCACCTCGCGCGGGGCGTAGGCGGCCAGCTCGTCATAAAGGGCCTGCGCGTCCTCTGCTTCCGTTACGTAGAAGTCGCCGGTGCCGACGTCGCACACGGCCAGGGCCAGCCGCCCGTCGGCGTCGCCGGAGACGGCGGCCAGGTAGTGGTTCTCATGGCCCGCCAGGCTGTGCCCCTCGATGAACGTGCCCGGCGTGATGACGCGCACCACTTCCCGCCGCACGACGCCTTTGGCCGTCTTGGGGTCTTCCATCTGCTCGCAGATGGCCACCTTGTAGCCCTTGTCGATGAGCTGGCGGATGTATTGCTCGGCCGAATGGTGCGGCACGCCGCACATCGGCACCCGTCCGCTCCCCCCGTCGCGGCCGGTCAAGGTGATCTCCAGTTCGCGCGCCGCCGTCACGGCGTCATCAAAAAAGAGCTCGTAGAAGTCCCCGAGCCGGAAGAAGAGCAGCGCGTCCGGGTATTGCTCCTTGATGGCCAGATATTGCCGCATCATCGGCGTGTAGCCGCCCATTTTTCCCACCCGTTTCCTCTCCCAAATTCACCGCATATTATAACACACGCGAAGCGGCGGCGCGTAACGCCGGCGCAACGCGCGTTAGGCCCGTCGTGGCCTGCGCGGCGCCGGAGGCGTTTTGGGCGCATAAGGCGGGAGCTGCCACGCTTTGCGGATGTCCTCCGTCTCCTTCCACGGCTCGCCGTGTTGCGCGAGGTCGAAAAAGGCGTTCAGGGGACCCGCGTAGCGGGCAAAGGAGGGCAGCCGCTCAATATCCTGCCGCACCAGCGGAAGCAGAAGGCGCAACGCGTCGCGGTCGCCCTCGTAGAAGGCGCGCTGGGCGTTCGGCTCGGCAAGGGGCAGCTTGCGCAGGGCGAGGTAGTGTTCGGCGATCAGCTTGGCCAGGATGATGACGCCCTTGGCGATCGTTGGGGAGACGAGCCAGCTGGGCAGGGTGCGGTATTCGAAGCCGCCGTGTTCCTGGGGGCGCCAATCGCCGAGAAAGCCATACTTCGGTCGCCGGGCGCGCGACGAGGGCGGTTCGAGGCAGGCCAGCGGGAGGGCCAGGTAGTTGTCGAGGGCCCGCAGCAGGTGGCTGTTGGCGCTCACGCGGCTGAAGTGCAGGTGCCCGCCGATGGGATAGCCCGCAAACGGCATGCCCCCGGCCACCCAGGCGACGTCGCGCCGCGCGACGCGCCGCACGCCGAGGAGCATGTTGCGGAAAAGGTCGCGCACGAGGTCCTTCGGATCTTCGGCCGGCTGCGGACGCAGTTCGCCGATTGGCAGGTGCCTGCGGGTGGCGTCGCCGCGCAGCCAGAGTTGGTCGCAGCCGATGCCGCCGCCCCGCGGAAAAAATCGGGAGGCCAGGATCAGCTGGCCCCGCCCGTCGCGCAGCATAAATTCGGGGTCGGCTCCCAAGAGCACCGGTTCGGTTCGCAACCGATCTCCTTGGAGTTCGGCCTCGTACAACGCCAAGCGGTGTTCCAGGCGGCGCACCAGGGGGTTCGGCAAGGGCGGGGCCGGCTTGACGTCCAACACGGCCCACGCGCCGTTTTTGCGAAGGCCCAGGCGCACCCGCGCCACGTCCAGCCCCAGGGCGTACACCACGCGCCAGGCCAGTGTTCGGGCGCGTTTCACCTCGCGGCTGGCGACCGATGCCGTCACCTCGACAAAGCGCGTTTTGCCCCGTCGCAGCCTGCGGGCCAGCAGGGGGCCATCCGGTGTCCGGTACACGGCAAAGGGGGTCAGTTGGAACACGAAGATCACGTACTGCCGAATCCACTCCCGTTCCGACGCCGCCTCGGCCTTTGGCGGCAACCCGTTGACGGCCAGGATCGTCCGCATGCGCTCGGGGTCTGCGACGTTGGCCAAGCCTTCGCGCCCGTTGAGAACCGGAACCGTTGCCTCAGAGGCCGCCAGTGCGTCAATGCCCCATTGCAGCACGAACGGTACCTGTTCCGCCGGCAACTCGGTTCCGTGCGGCAAGGAAAACCGGGGAAGATCGGCCTCCTCTCCGTGCAGCACAAATCCCGGCATTGCCTTCGCCATCCTTCCCTAGGCCGGTGGAAAAAAGAACGGGAGGAGGTGCGTTCTCCAACCCGGTTAGTCGAGATCGTCCAGCAGGATGTCCGGATCCAACTCCTCCCCCTCGTTGGGGCTGTCGGCGGATGCGGCGTCCGCCTCGTCAAACTTGTCGTCGTCGTGGCATCCCGGCGGATAGACGAGCACGCAGATCTTGGTCTCGGCCACCGCCTCGACGTAGAATTCCCCTTCCACCTTGACGAGCACGCCATCCCGGTTTTTCGTCACCGTCGCTTCCACGGCGCTCGGCGCCTGCGTGACCCGGCAGTGGATCTGCATGGAACCGGGAATGGCGTTGGTGTCGAAGTAGTTCAGGGTCACCTTTTCGACATAGGAAACGGTTTCCTTGGCCACGGCCGTCTTTGTGTTGTTGTCGAAGGAGTACCAGATGTTGATGTCATACGAAACGACAAGCTCCACCGCATCCCCCGCTTTGTCCGCCGTATAGGTGTGGTTGATCACCCAGCACCCCAGGATGCTGGAGGGCGTTTCGGGAAGACGCACGGTATGGGTAGCCTGGAAGTAGAGCCGGCCCTTGCCGCAAACCGCCTTGGTGAAAATCTCCCGGTATTGATAGTCCCGTTCGGCCAGGGGCATGGCAAACCCTCCTCCTGCGAATGGTCAGTTCCATTCTATGCAGGACAGTGGTCTAGGTGCACAAAAATCGTCCGGTTTGTGGAAAACGCAAAAGCCCCGCGGGTGTTAACCCGCAGGGCTTGCGGCGGCGCGCCGGTCGGGGCGGCGCAGGCGGGCCGGCTCCTATGCGGCGTGATGCGACTCAATCCGCCCCCGTTTTGACGTCGAGGGTTCCCGAAACCGTCTGCGCGATGACGTTGGTGATGAGCTGCAGGACCTCGTTCAGGTCGGCCTGCAGCGCCTTGTATTCCTGCACAAGGGGGATCTCGTCGAGCTGGCGAAGCAGCGCGGCCACCTCCGCGTCCACTTGCCGGGCCAAACCGGGCTTCTGGAAGTGGTCAAAGGCCGTGGCCTGCTTCTGCTTGCGGCGAATCTCCGCGGTGATGCGCCGGATCTTCTCGTTTTGCTTCACCCGTTCCTCGGCCTGGCGGAAGCGCACCACCTCTTCGCACTGGGCGAGGTAGGCGGCCAGCTCGCGCGCCTTGGCCAAGACGTCTTCGGCCGTCACGACGGCGTCGGCTTTGGCCACGGCGTCACACCCCGCTGGCGACGAGGGCCTCGCCGTAGAGGGTGTGGGCGTGGGCCTCGGTGATCTTCACCGGGAGCAGCTTGCCCACCAGTTCCTCGCCGCCCGGGAAGTGGACGAGCTTGTTCGTCCGCGTGCGGCCGGAGAGCATGTTCGGGTTCGTCTTGCTCCGCCCTTCCACGAGCACCTCGACCACCTGGCCGCGCAGGGCCTCGTTTTTCTTCAGGGCAATTTCGTTCACCAGGGCGTTGAGGCGGTGCAGGCGGTCCTTCTTCTCCTCCAGCGGCACGTTGTCCTCCATCTCCGCCGCCGGCGTGCCCGGGCGCGGCGAGTAGACGAAGGTGTAGGCGCCGTCAAACTCCACTTCCCGCACGAGGGACAGGGTATCCTGGAACTGCTCCTCCGTCTCGCCGGGGAAGCCGACGATGATGTCCGTCGTCAGGGCGACGCCCGGAATCGCTTCCTTGATCTTGCGCACGAGCTCGAGGTACTGCTCGCGCGTGTACTTGCGGGCCATCTTCTTGAGGATCTCCGAGTTGCCCGACTGCACGGGCAGGTGGATGTGCTCCACCAGGTTGCCGCCCTTGGCCAGCACCTCGATCAGCTTGTCGTCGAAGTCGCGCGGGTGGCTCGTCGTGAACCGCACGCGCGGGATGCCGATCTTGCGGATGTCGTCGAGGAGATCGGCGAAGTCGTAGTCGAGGTCAACGAAGTCCTTGCCGTAGGCGTTGACATTCTGCCCGAGGAGCGTCACTTCCATGTAGCCTTGGCGGGCCAGGTCGCGCACCTCGGCCAGCACGTCCTGGGGCAGGCGGCTGCGCTCCTTGCCGCGCGTGTACGGCACGATGCAGTAGGTGCAGAACTTGTCGCACCCGTACATGATGTTCACCCACGCGCGGACGCCGTCCTGCCGCACCTTGGGCAGGTTCTCGACGATGTCGCCCTCCTTCGACCACACCTCGACGACCATTTCTTTCGCGTAGAGGGCCTCGCGCAAGAGAACGGGCAGCCGGTGGATGTTGTGCGTCCCGAAGATGAGGTCAACGTGCGGGTAGCGCTGCAGGATGCGGTTGACCACCGCCTCCTCCTGCGGCATGCACCCGCACACACCGAGGATGAGGTCGGGCTTGGTGCGCTTGAGCCCCTTCAGGCGGCCCAGCTCGCCGAACACCTTGTCCTCCGCGTTTTCGCGGACGGCGCAGGTGTTGTAGAGGATGATGTCGGCCTCGCGCTCATCCTCCGTCGGCGCATACCCCATCCGTTCGAGGATGCCGGCGATCGTCTCGCTGTCGTGGACGTTCATCTGGCAGCCGTAGGTGCGGATGAGGTACGTGTGGCCGCGGCCGATGTCCTTCATGTCCTCGGGTATATCGAAATCGCGGATGACGTTGACGGCTTCCTTTCCGCGCTTTTTCGCTTCCTTCAGGTTCGGCGGAACGAAGAAGCGGCTGAAATCGATCGTCATTTGGGCCATGGTGTCACCCCCTTACAAAAGAAAAGCGCCTGCAGAATGGGCAGGCGGAGCGGTAGTTTTACTTTAGCATGAGGAAGTGGGAGTTGTCAAGGGCGGTATGGCGCATGCGCACTTGTGGGCTTGGGCGCGGTCGTGGCGGGGTGTTCGGTGGAATCGCTCATTCCCGACCGCCACAGGATGTTTTTTGCCACAAGCCGACCCTTATCCCGAAAGACAAAAACCTCCGTCGCATAGGGCCGGCCCCGTCTGTCCCGCCCTTCCACGGCGATCACCTGCCCCGAGGCCCTTTTGCCCCGAGGGGCGACGGCGAAAGCGGCGGGATGGATGCTGCGCATCCGCGGCGCTTCGACCGATGCCAGACCGGCCATCACCCGCAGCTCGTTTTGGCATCGGGCTGGGCTCACCGCCTTCTGGCACAACCGATCGAATTTTTCCTGCAGGGTGTCATTGACGAGGGCCAGAAAAAATTGGCGCGCCTCGTTTGGGAAGACGGCACCCGCCATATCACGGGCCGGTGCATCCCACGGAAGGCAATCGTCATGTTTGCTTGGGCGCTTCATTCGCGTGCCACGCCGTCTTGCCAGCGAGGGACTTGCTTTTCGATAAAGGCCTGAATGCCGTGCAAGGCATCGGGATGTTTGCTGTTGCGGACAATCACTTCGGTCGCATAGGCCAACGCGGACCAGTCATCCAGCGGCAGCTGCTGATAGAACAGGCGTTTGCCGATCTCGATGACGTTCAAGCTGTGGGCGGCGATTTTCAAAGCCAGCGCCTCGGTGGCCGAGTCGAGTTCGTCGTCCGGCACCACTCGGTTAACCAAACCCATTGCCTCGGCTTCCTTCGCGCTAACGAGACGGCCGGTGAACAACAGCTCAGCCGCTTTTTTGCGCGGCACATTACGGCTCAGGAACACACCCGGCGTGCTGCAAAAAAGTCCCCAGCGAATGCCCGTTGTTCCAAAGCGGGCGCTTTCCGCCGCCACCGCCAAATCCGCCACGGCGACGAGTTCCAGGCCGGCGGCGACGGCGATGCCCTGCACCTTGGCGATGATCACTTGGGGCATCTCGCGGATCGTTCGTTTGAGACGATAGCTTTGTTCAAAGAGGGCGTAGACGTCTTGCAGGTCTCGTTCTTGAATCTCGCGCAAGTTGTGTCCCGACGAGAACACTTTGGGTATGCCTTGGAGCACGACGACCGCCACGTCTCGGGCGCTGGCGATCGCGCGCAACTTCGTTTCCAAGGCTTCCATGAGATCGACCGTCAGCGTGTTATGCCGGTCGGGATCATTCAGGGTCAACCAGCCAACTGGCCCCCGGCAATCGTATAGGATTAAATCCTTCATTTCTAAACCTCCTTAATCTTTTTTATCTAATTTTACTTTCCATCCCCTGCCATTCTCGATTTTTCAACACGTGTTTTTGAATTTTCCCCGTGCTTGTCTTGGGCAACTCTCCGAATTCAATGGCTTTTGGACATTTGAAATGAGCCAAACGCTCCCGGCAAAACCCAATCAGCTCATCCGCCGTCACCTGATGCCCTGGTCGCACGGTGACGAACGCTTTGGGGACTTCCCCCCCATTTGGGGTCGGGAATGCCGATCACGGCCACTTCAAGCACTGCGGGATGTTCGAGGAGCGTCCGTTCAACTTCGATAGAACTGATATTTTCCCCGCCCGAAATGATGATGTCTTTTTGCCGGTCTTTGAGTTCGATGTAACCGTCCGGATGCCAGACGGCGACATCGCCGGTGTGAAACCAGCCGCCGCGAAAAGCTTTTTCCGTCTCCTCCGGGGCTTTGTAATAGCCGAGCATGACGCCGTTGCCGCGCATGACGACTTCGCCCATCGTCTGGCCGTCCTTTGGAACCGGCCGCATTTCGGAATCGACCACCATGAGCTCTCCGAGCCCGATATAGGGAATGCCTTGGCGCGCTTTGAGCTTTGCCCGTTCTTCAAGCGGAAGCGCCTCCCATTCGGTGCGCCATTCGTTGATCGTAAACGGTCCGTACACTTCGGTAAGGCCGTAAACGTGCGTGACCTTTCCTCCCAGACGTTCAATCTGGCGGAGCAGAGACGGGCTGGGTGGTGAGGCAGCGGTGATGATATGGATCGGATGGGGGAAGGCGCGCCCTGCGTCGTTTAGGTATTGCACCAACATGGTGAGCACGGTCGGTGCAGCGCAGAAATGGGTCACACCTTCACGTTCAATCAGGTGGACGATTTGCTTGGGATCGACCTTGCGCAGAAGGACATGCCGGGCACCGACGGCGGTAACCGCCCAGGAGAAGCACCATCCCGCTGCATGAAACATGGGAAGCGTCCAGAGGTAAACACTTTGCGGGTCAAGCCTGGTTTCAATGACTTCCGACAACGCATTGAGAAAGGCCCCTCGATGGTGCAGCATGACGCCTTTCGGGCGTCCCGTGGTTCCGCTCGTGTAGTTGATGGAGATCAGTTCCCATTCGTCTTGAACCGCAATGGGCAGGATGGCATAGGGCGCCTGTGCCAGCCATTCTTCGTAAATCATCCAGGTTAGACCGGCCTCGTGAAACCCATTCGTTTCGCTCTGCGTCATGCCATCTCCGTCGACGACAACCGCTTTGAGGGCTTTCGCGTTTTTCAAGATCGGCCGGACGTGCGTCACAAACTCAGAGTCCGCCAGGAGAACGCTCGCCTCGGAGTGATCAAGAATGTACGCAATTTCTTGCGGCGATAAGCGAATGTTGATGGGGACAAGAACGGCCCCGATCAACGGGACGGCCAAGTGCGCCTCAAGCGCCATGCGAGTGTTGGGGGCGAGCACGGCCACGCGGTCGCCGCGTTTCACGCCAAGGCGCGTCAGGGCATTCCCGAGGCGGTGAACCCGTTCATGCAGTTCGCGGTATGTGTAACGACGGTCCCCCTCCACCTCCGCCACTTGGTCGGGGAAAGCAACGACCGTTCGCTCGAGAAACATGGCCGGGGTGAGGGGTGTGCGATAGGCCAGCGTCTTGCTCAAGAGAAGACCCCCCTTTAGATGGTGTTGAGATTGTTGTTTGGGATTATTTTAGGCTAATCTCATCGTTTTTCTCAATATTAATTTTCTTAGTGTTCGAATCAACTTTCAGTATATACAACCAAAAACCCGTGCCAACCGATCCGCTCCGCTTGCCTTTCCAGTGGGTACTCAAATGGCGCCGCACCAACAGCCGGTGCGGCGGTCCCGTTAATTCTCCAGATTGGAGAGGTTGACCAGCAAATTATATGTAAACCAGCCGTCTCCGGTCACAAAAAACTGCGGCTTCGCCGTGGCAGCGTCACGTTGAATTCCGATCGCGTCCGAATAGGGCGTGAACGAAACGATCTTGTCAAAACGGATCCGGAAGCTTTTCCTAGGGCCGTAGAAATAGAGATGTTTCGTCGTTACGGCAAGTATTCCGGTATCGACATGAATGCGCTCGGTGGTTTCGATGGGGTGCCCTCGGAAGGAGCCCACGCGGTAATAGACTCCTTTGGCGATCCGGATGCTTACGCCGCGGCTGCCGCCAGTATACCGACGGCGCGTCCGGTCTTCATAATACTTCACATCGTTGAAGGCCCAAATAAGCTTCTCCTTTCGCTGAAAATTAAACGGCAAGTGCCCGATGGGCCGAAAGCGTTCAGGGATTTTCCCCTCCATCAGGTCGCGCAAGACTAGACCCTTGACAAATTGCGTGTACGCCCCATTTTTGTCCAGATCCTCTTGCGTCAGTTCAAAGTGCTCGGCAAAGGCAACGAGTCGGATTTCTTCCTGGGGTTCTAGGTTGCCGTCTTCCAAAAAATGCTCCACGGCCTTCTCCCAACCGGTTACCATCGCCTCACGGATTTCGTTTGAAGAGAGAAAACTATTTGCGGCAATTGCCGCAGAGCGGTTGGTGACGTCTTCTAAGGGGTAGGTGCCAATTGCCGCTTCCTTGGCCAACCGGATGATTTCGTTCCAGCCTTGATCACGTTTTTCCGCACATTCGCGATGCTTTTTGCGAAAGATTCCGGCGGGTTTTCCGCAGTAGATGCACGTGCCCATCGAACCTCTCCCCTATTTTGGAAGGATGAGGGCGGCTGTTGGTCAACCGCCCTCTGTGTTTACTCCTCATACTCCACCACTTGCACGCCCAGCACCCGCGCGTTTTCATTGATTACGCGCCGCACGTGACCGGGCAGGCCATTTGGGATGCGCACCGTAATGTCCAGGTTCACTTCCACCTCGGCACCATCGAGGCTCAGCAGATGGGTCAGCACTTCTTGGAAGATTTCAGAAGACTTCCCGATCAGCCGCTCCGGCGGCACGTTGGCGAACAGGTTGAGGCGGCGCACCTTTGGCGGTGGCGGTACAATCGGTGGATCCACCGGCGGGTCAATCGGTCTCGGGCCGGGTCCCGGGCCTGGCGGATCCACGGCACCGCCCCCGGAACCGCCGGGGTCCTTGTCGCCACCGGTTCCTTCATTGTCGTCATGTTCGTCGTCGTGTTTGCCGTCACGCTTTTTCAACGTTTCCTCATACGCACGCGCCACATCGGGGCGGATGAGCACGCCTTCTTTTACAGAAATTCGGGCTCCGATGATCCCAAACATAAAGCCTTCGTACGTGCCGTCGTCGTGGGCTGCTTTCGCATAGCCAAAATGCTCCTTGCTGGCCAAGCCCTCTTCCACGGCCCGCTTGAGCACGCTGGCGTCGCGCAGGCGGCTCAGGTAGAGGTAGCGGGCATAGCACGTCCACACTTCTTGTATCGGCAGGTGGCGGTGGTCACGCCACAGCCATGTTTGCAGTTCCCCCGCCAACAGTTGCGGGTGGAAGGACAGGACGAGGTGACCGCTTTCTTCCATTTTGTTTCCCGCGCGTACGGCGAGGTTTTCCCCGCCGGTGCCGGCCAGGCGCAACGCTTCCCACTGCACCGGCCCGATGCCGTCTTGCGTGGGCACCAGCAGCCAGTCGTATGCTTCCTGCAGGCGGACATTCACCGTCTGATCCCAATGGCGAATCTGGCTTTTGACCATGTGCTGCTGGTGCATGTCCAGGTTGAGTTGCTCGCTGTCCTCCTCGACCGATTTCCAGGCCAGGTACAGGCGCACCGCCTGCGCCAGGCTGTCCCAACGCCCGGCGTCGGTGGCGAGGAAGACAAGCATGTTGCGGTACAGCCGGGGCATATTGCCGCGCTCTTCGAGAATGCGCGCGGCCAGCTGGAGGGCCCGGGTTTCCTCGAGGCCCTTGCGGTGCGCTTCCCGCGGCGGCAAGATGACCAGGCGCACGGCCGGCTCGTCGGCCACTTCCTGGCCGTCATAGGGGGCCACATGGACAGCGTGGAACGGCCCCTTCTCGCGTTTTACGTGCTCGCGCAGACGGCGGATGATTTCCGCCTCCACGTCCTGGTCCGTCCACTGGCCGGCCCGTTCCTGGGCCACGCGGTTGACGGTGGCGCGGGTGCTGAACCAGTACCGTCGGCCGTCGGCATAGAGGTAGGTCAGCTCCTCCTGCAGCCGGCGCAGGGCGTCGCCGAATACGTGCACCTGCTCGCCCGGGAGCACGCAGCCGAGCAGAATGCGACCTTCTTCGATGCCCCGCGTGCCGCTTGTTTGCGTACCGTGGGGCGCGGTACCCAGAAAGATCGTGCGTGCCACGCGGCGGCAGGCCGACAGCCGGCCAAAGTGGGGATTGGCCAAGTCGAGCTGGTGGGCGCGCGACTGTTCACCGTCCACATCGGCGTCAAGGACCGGGTGCCAGCCGTACTCGAGCACCTTGGTCAGCTCGGAGGCCACCTGCTGGCTGTCGAGGGGCAGGGTGCCGGGCAGGATCACCACCGAACGGTCCCCCACCTGCCACAGGCGGTGGATCACCAGGGCCATGAACCGCAGGACGCCGCGGGTGCGCTGGAAGCGTTCCAGCGTCGACCAGTCCTCGTACAGGCGGTCAAACAGTTCCGGATGGATGGGGTAGGCCATGCGGAACCGCCGCTCGTATTCCCGCTCCTGCACGTGGCTGGGAAAGAGCGTGCGGTTGTTGCGGTAGAAGGCTATGAATTCGCGCACCACTTTGTCCCGGGCCTCTTCGTCGATGTGTTTGAAGAGGCGCCGCCGCACGATCTCCATGCTTTCTTCGCGCGTCGCTGGCTTCCAGATCGTCTCCAGGCGGCCAAAGGTGTGCTGGAGGCGTTCGAGGGCGGCGCGCCCCCCTTCCCCGCCCACCTCGATGTCCGATTGCGGGATGCTGGCCACCACCAGCGCGTCCTTGACCCGCTTGGCCCCTTCGGTCAGGGTCTGCACAAAGGTCAAGTTGGCGTCAAAGCTGCCGGCGGGAAGGCGCAGGTCAGCATCTGGATGGTAGAGGTTGCGGACAAAGGCCACCCACTCGTCGATCAGGATGAGGGCCGGGCCGTAGCGGAACAGGAGCTCCTTCACCTTGTCGGAACCCGGAGCAATGCCCGTCTCGTCCTCCCGGCGCACCAGCTCGTAGGCTTCCTTGCCGCCCAGCTGGTAGGCGATCTCGCCCCACAGGGTGTGCGTCACCACCCCATCGGGATAGACGCGCGGTTCGGTGGGCGACAGCTTGGTGCCGACGATGACGGCACGGTTGGCCACCGGAAGGTCCTCGTCCACCTCGCGCACCAGCTCGGCCAGGTCGGGCACCTCGGAAAGGCGCACCTCCCCGCCGAAGAGGTGGTACAGGGCGAGCATGGTATGGGTTTTGCCGCCGCCGAAGGAGGTCTGCAGCTGCACCACCGGGGCGCCGCCCTTTCCGGTGAGGCGCAGAATGGCCAGCTTCAGCACCTCGCGCAGCCCCTCGGTGAGATATG
Source organism: Calditerricola satsumensis (assembly GCF_014646935.1). GTDB lineage: Bacteria > Bacillota > Bacilli > Calditerricolales > Calditerricolaceae > Calditerricola > Calditerricola satsumensis. The sequence continues at coordinate 43,087 of NZ_BMOF01000008.1, forward strand.
TGCGGCGGAAGAATTCCGTGGGATCCTGGTATTCCGGCTCGGCCTCGCCGGCGATCACCTGGGCCAGGTCGCAGGCGAATTCGGCTTCCTGGAAGCGGCCCTGGGCTACGTCGTCGTGGGGCGTGGCCACCTCGCGCCAGGGCTTGAGGTGGGCATGGGCCTCCACGCGGGTGGGCTCGAGGGTGCGCTGCTGGGCCAGCTTGCGCTCTTCTTCCCGCAGCAGCACCAGCTGCAGGTCGCGCACCATCTTCCCCACCTCGTCCGCCCGGGGCGAGCGGATGGCGGTGAGGAGGCGGTGCATTGTGTCGAGGGCGCGCAGGGCATCGCCGGTGGAAAAGGGCTGCTGATGGGCCCACTGGTTGCGCACCTCGCGCAGCTCGCTGACGTAGCTGCGCTCGCTGTGCCCAAACTGACCGGCAAAGAGGGTGCGCCAGTTGTTCCACATGACGATGAGGAGGGCCTGCACGTCAAGCTTGGCAAACTTCTCGTCGTCGGGCCCCTCATGGCGGATGGCGTCGATACCCACCGTGCCCGTCAGGTGCGGCTCCACACCTTCCACAAACCAGCCGCGGCCGAAATGGGCCTTCAACCTGCTCCTCAGGTAGTCGCCGAGGGCTTCCTGGAGAATTTCCAACCCCTTCCCCACCCGTTCGCGGTTGCTCGTGGCCATGGAAGTCCCCTCCTCTCCCCGTTTCGGACGTTTTTCTTTCGTGCATTGGAACGTTCTTGTAGCCTGGTGCGAAAACCTTACCACAGCAGCGAGCCGGTTGTGCTGGATGTCAGGCTCCCAGCCTTTTCTTTGAGGCGCGGCCACAGCGTCACGAGCAGGTTGAAGGCCAGCGCGTCGGCGGCCAGCTGCTTGCGGTCGCACAACGTGTACAAGCGGTAGGCCAGCTCGCGCACCCCATCGGCGCGCGCCCCGAGCCGGGCCAGAAGGGCAGCGGCGGCCTCTTCCCCGCGCCGTTCAAGGGCCTGGGCCACGTAATGGACGGCCTCCCACAGCGCCAGGCGCGAGTCGGCTTCCGGATCCCACTCATCGCGGTATTCTTCCCGGTTTTTTAGACGCACCTTCCCCGCTCGGGCTTCGAGAATGCCTGCCTCCTCCAGCCCCTTGACGCTCGTGTTCTTGGCCACGGCCAACGTCTCGGCATCGCCGTAGGGCCCCTCGCGGTAGCCGTACTGCTCAAACCAGGCCAGTGCCCAGCGCGTGTCGGCATCGTAGTCGCCTTCCTGTTCGGCAAGGAGCTCGTCCAGCACCTGGTTGATGAGCCCCAGCGCCGTGCGGACGGTCATCGGGGAGCCGTCGGCCTCCAGCACCTGCTTGTATCGCGAGAAGACGGCCATGCCCGGACCGATGAGGGCCTGGGCCAGGTCGACGGGGGCGATGTTGCCGCTCTTGAGCATCTGCAGCGCCTCGGCCAGCTCCCGGCGCAGCTGGGTGAGGAAGGTTCGCCGCGGCACGACGGGCGCGTCTTCCGGGCGCGGGCGCAGGGCCAGGACGATGGAGGAGGCGAGGGCGTTGGTGCCGAGGGCTACTGAACGATTCCCCATTTCGGTACGCATGGGCCACGTGGCGGTAATTTGAAAACCTTCGCTCAAAAGAGCACTGAGCATCGATTCCCATCCCGTCGAAGCAACGGAGCTCCTACCTTTACCCTCACCCTCTTCTGTTTCACTTTCCTGCTGCTTAAATGCGTAGTAAATGGTCATCGGGTAGTCGGGATGGGCGCGCTGCCGCATCAAGCGGAAGGCACAGCGTAAGCCTTCTTCAAAATGGCGCTTGGCTGTTTCCTTGTCGCCACCGAAGCGGTATGGTGTGGCCACCAGTTCCTCGGTCTTGGGCACTAGCAGGGTGGCAAAAAGATCTGGATAAACCGAACGCAGATTTCTCCGTAGCCAAACGTAGAAGAAGTCCAATAGATCTGCGTAACCAATGTTGTCGTAATACGGCGGATCGGTGGAGACGACGAAGGAGCGGCCATTGGGGATCGCATTAGCTGCATCGGCCTGCATCGCGTACCCTTTAGGTTGAACTGTTAAACACTTTACCACTTCAGCTACCCATTCTACTGCACCTACCCAATTACCACTGGAATCACTAAATGGATTGCCTTCGGCGTAATCCCAAACCATAGGAATGGCTTGCCGCGCAAAGGTGTTACGTATTTTTACATAACCCGTATCCCAACCACAAATAGTACTCCCTCTATCTGCTAGACGGTCAATAGACAACGCCAAGTACACTCTCACCGCTTCTGCATAGGCTTTGGCACCGCTGCCGCCTTCTTTCAGTGGCACGTTATCGTTCGCAAAACCTACGGCAACGGCTGCATCACGTACCTGCTTTTCAACCTCATCCAGCAGGTCGCTGAAGGTGTTGAGTGCCACCAGCTGGCGCGAGGTAAAGAGGTGGGCATAAGTAGTAAGACCGTAAATGGGCGTGTTAAAGTTTCGAGGATTGTTTAGAGGTAGAAATGCTTCAGGTTTCCAATCGGGTTGTGCAAGAGAAGCTAATCTCTCGTGTTCCCGGTTTGCTTCTACATACACCCTCCCCCGCGCTCCCTCGGCCACAATGGTCATGAGCCGCGCGCCCATGCGCCCGGCTTTCCCTTCGCCGCGGATATAAGGAAACGTTACCGGCGAGCCGCAACAAATACAGGTAGCACCGCGGCGATTCACCGTTCCCTCCCGCGGTGCGCCATGGCCCGTACGCACGACAAAGCGCACCACTGGCGGTGTTTGCGTGCGGTCAACCACCGGCTCCACCCACGCCTCGTTTCCTTTCCGCTTCGACAGCCAGAACGAGCGAACGAGCGGCATTTCTGCCCCGCAGGCAGGATTGGGGCAGCGCACCGTGCGCGCCCACAGCCAGGCAATCACCGTCGCCTCGCCACCGCCCTGCTCCTCAGGCAGGCGTACCTTGGGGTACAGATGGCCAATGCGCTTTTCTGCCTCGTCGCGCATCCACCGGCCGAAATACAGAATGTCTTCGGCAAGGCCGGTGGCGCCCTTCCAGTCGCCGTCGGCCAGACGGCGCCGGGCCTCGGGATTGACCGGCGGTCGGCCGGCAAAGCGCGGCGGGATCTCAATCAGGGCCTTGTTGAGGAGCACGGCGACCGGGTTGAGGTCGCTGGCCACGGGCATGAGGCCAAGGCGCTGCGCCTCGAGGGGAATGCTCCCGCCACCGGCGAAGGGGTCGAGCACCGGTGGGGCGTGCTCTTCCAAAAAGGCCCGCACGGCTTCCGGTGTGGGCGGATCGGGCAGCGCCAGCCCTTTTTCCCGTGCGAGGCTGCGGGCGATCTCCAGGCGCGCTTCATGAAGCACGGCCTCGTCATGGGCGTTCTCCCATTTCACCAACCGTTCGATCAGGCGGTGCAGCCGTTCCCGCTCTTTCGCTGCGGCGTCGGGCGGCAGGTCGTTACCGGGGTCGTCCACCAGACTGGCAAAGAGCACCGCTCGGGCTGCGGCAAGGGGTCGGCGTGCCCACCACAGATGGAGCGTCGAGGGGTGGCCGTGGCGGAGCGACTTTTCCCGTGCCGATTCGCGGTTGATGGCCTCAAGCGGCAATGCTACCTCGATCAGCTTCTTCCGATAAGCCACGTCAGGTCCTCTCCTTTGGCCATAAGCTCAGGCAAATCGTAGTTCACGCTGGTTGCGGCGAAGTCGGGCTCGTTGCGGAAGGGCCGGTGGATGTAGACCACGCGCTGGGTTCGCCCGTCGGCCACTTCCACCACGGCCAGCCAATAGGCGTCGGGGCGGTTGAGGGCGGTGAGGATTTCGTTCCGCGTCACCGTGACGGTCGGCGCACCGGCAACGCGTCCCTTCACCTCGATGAAGCGGAGCGTCCCCGTCTGTCTGTCGCGCGATTCAATGTCGTAGCCGCGGCGGTCGGCCGACACGTCGCGCGGCTCGTGGCCCAGGGCGCGTTCCACCGCCATCACCGTTTCCATGGCGATGCGTTCCACCGTCCGGCGGTCGTCCGGTGATCCACCCTCGTGCGCGCCGGCGGTTTCCCCTTCATCGCGCAAAAGCCCCGCCGGAACGACCAGGGCCGCACCGAGGATCACCGGCGGGCGGGCGAAGAGCTGCGCTTCCCGGTCCAGCTCGGCCATGCGCCGCCTCAGGCGTTCCTCCAGCTCGTCGGCGCGGCGGCGGGCGTTTTCCGCGTTGAGGCGGGCGTTGGGCTTGCCCTCACGCTCCTGCATGCGCAACTCGGCGGCGCGCCGGTCCCAGTAGGCGATGGCCTCCAGCAGGCGCTGCCGGACTGCGCGGCGCGTTTTGGCCACCTGTTCCGTGCGCAGGGCCTCCACCTCGTGCATATGCTCCGGTACCAGTTGGCGGATGGCGTACTCCAGGGCCTGGTTCTCAACGGCCGCACGCGCCCACGTTTGCTGCTCGAGGAGCGGCTGGATGCGTGCCCGCTCGTCTTCCGTAAGCGGGCGCAGGTCGAGGTGCGGCGCATACCCGGCCGCGCGGGGTGTGCCATCGGGCGGAATTTCCACGAAAACCAGCCGCTTCGACACCACGCGATGCTCCCCGTTCGGCAGCACCGTTCCGTCGCAGATGGCGTGCTCCAGCATCACGAGCACGCGCATCTCTTGGCCGTTATCGTGTTCGTCCACCAGGATGGCCCCTTCCCGGAGGGCATCGCCATGCCGCTCAAGAATGAGGTCGACGACGGCATCGAGCAGCGGATGGCCGGGGCACAAAAACTCCGCGGCCGGTTTGCCGGGGATGTCCATGAGCGCCTTGTCAAAGCAGACACGGGCATAACGCGGCAGCACGGGTGTACCCCGGGAACGCTCGCGGGCACGGCGCAGCACGGCCGGCGGCACGGCGACAATCTCGTAGCGCCCCTTCTCCCGCTCGCGAATCTGCCCGCCAAGGTGGGCAAAGGCGTTGCGGAAAAAGGAGGCGATGAAATGCGGCTGCAGGCGGCGTGCAGCGGCGCGTTCCATCTCGTCGCGTACGCGCCGCAGGGTGTTCGGGTCCAGGAGCTCCCCGGTCAGGGCGTGCTCCTGCAGCAGCTTGGCCAGCCGCTCGCGGTCCAGTTCTTGGTCGACCACCTGGTGCAGCCGCGCGCGCACGTCGGGCCGCTCTCCATAGCGAATGGCTTCAATGAGCAGGTCGCGCAGCCGGTTGCCCTGAAAGAGCTTGCCCAGGATGTCGAAGACGGCCCCGCCGAGGGCCTTCCGTTCGGCCTCCAGCTTCCGCAGCAGGTGGGCGAGCACGTCCCCCTCCCGCGTCCCTTCGGCCACCAGGTTCCACAGGTGGCACACCTCGCGCTGGCCGATGCGGTGGATGCGCCCGAACCGCTGTTCGAGGCGGTTGGGATTCCAGGGCAGGTCGTAGTTGACCATGAGATGGGCAGCGCGGTGCAGGTTGATGCCCTCCCCCGCCGCGTCGGTGGCGATGAGCACCACGGCGGCGGGGTCATGGCAAAACCGTTCCTGGGCTTCCTTCCGCTCCTCGCGCCGCATGCTGCCGTGGATGGTTACCACCGCCTCGTGCTGCCCGAGGAGATTGCGGATCTTCTCGGCGAGGTAGTGGAGCGTGTCGCGGTGCTCGGTGAAGATGACCAGCTTGCGCCGCTGGCCGCGCTCGTCGCGCATCCAGTGGGACGCCTCCCGGTTGGGATCGCCTTCAAGCAGCAGGGCCAGCTCTTCCCACTTGCGGTCGCGACCGCTTTGCCGCAGGCGGCGGGCCTTCTCCTCCAGCTCCCGCAAGACGGCGATTTCCGCTTCCAGTTCGGCCACGGTGCGCGCCGCGGTGGCCCGGTGGGCGATTTCCGCTTCCACTTCTTCATCATCGGGCAGATCATCCAGATCTTCAAGATCGTCCGGGGTTTCGACGGTTGACATTTGCAGCCAGTGCAGGTGCCCGTCGTGGGCTTTTCGCCGCACCTCCTGCAGCCAGCCTTCGAGCCGCTCCCGTCTGCGGCGCAGCGATTGGTAGATGGCCTCCGGCGATGACGCCAGGCGACGCTGCAAGATGGTGAGGGCCAGGCCCACCGTGCGGCGCTGGTTCTCGTGATCAGCAAGACGGTCAATGCGGTTCCACTGCTCACGCACGTAGGCGGTCACTGCCTGGTAGAGCTCGGCCTCTTCCGGCGACAGCTGGTAGGTGACGGTGTAGGCTCGGCGCTCGGGAAAGAGCGGTTTGCCGTCGAAGGTGACCAGCTGTTCCTTTGTCAGGCGGCGCATGAGGTCGTCGATGGGACCGAGCGTCGCGCCGCGGTACCGTCCCTCAAAGCGGTCGGGATCGAGCAGGGAGAGAAAGAGCTGGAAATCCTCTTCCTTGCCGTTGTGCGGCGTGGCGGTCATGAGCAGGAAATGGCGGGCGATGCGCGACAGGAGCTTGCCCAGCTTGAAGCGCTTTGTCTCCTTGATCTCGCTGCCAAAGCGCGTCGCCGCCATCTTGTGGGCCTCGTCGACGATGACGAGGTCCCATTCCGTTTTGGCCAGCTTGGCCTGGGCCTCTCCATCGCGGCTGAGGTGATCGAGGCGGGCGATGAGCAGCGGCTGCTCTGCAAAGGGGTTGCCCGAGGGCGATTCGGCAAAGGACTGCCGGCAGAGCAGGGCAAAGCGCAGGTGGAACTTGCTCTCTAACTCATCTTGCCACTGCTCGACGAGGCTGCCCGGAGCCACGATCAGGCAGCGCTGCACCTCGCCGCGGAGCAATAGTTCCTTGATGAGGAGTCCGGCCATGATCGTCTTCCCCGCTCCGGGGTCGTCGGCCAACAGGAAGCGCAGCGGCTGGCGCTTGAGCATGATGCCGTAGACGGCGGCGATTTGGTGGGGCAGCGGTTCGATTAAGGAGGTATGTACGGCCAAAAGCGGGTCAAACAGGTGAGCCAGGCGGATGCGCAGGGCTTCCACAGCCAGGCGAAAGCGCGCGCCATCGGCCTGGAACGACCACTGCGCGTCAGGCTGCACCGGTTCCAGTCGCTCGGCTTGATAGCGAAAGATGAGCCGATTGTCGATGCGGCCGCTGGGGTCTTTGTAGACCACTTCTACTACGTCGGAGCCGTGGGATTGCACATCGATGAGGGTGACGACCTGATCCGGTACCAGTCCGCGAACGCGGATTCCGGGAGCCAACTCTTCCAGTCGCATCTTTCCACCTGCATCCGCCGGTTGTTGGACCATAAGCATGACAGTATTCGACACGGACGGAACAATTCCTTCTTTGCCGGTATCTCCATCGCAGTTGAATGCAAAAAGGCGGCGCGTACGAAGCGCCGCCGTCGGGGCGGTGTCATGGTCCCGTCACGCTCACCATTCCCGGCCTTCGCTGATCCGCCGTTCGGCCTCCGGTTCCTCGAGCTCCTGCTGGAAACAGGTGCGCACGGCGATTTCCAGGGCCTTCACCACCGTCTCAAGCGCCATGCTGGGGGCGCCGGGATGGCGCGCCGCCTGCTCGGGCAAGTACGGAATGTGGAGAAAGCCGCCGCGTATGGAAGGGTATTGGGTGGCTAGGAGATGGGCCAACCCGTAAAACAGTTGGTTGCACACGAAGGTACCGGCGGAATAGGAAACGGTCGCCGGGATGCCCGCGGCGCGCAGGTTGTGCACAATCGCTTTCACGGGCAACGTCGACCAGTACGCAACGGGTCCGTCGGGCACGACCGGTACGTCGACGGGCTGGTTCCCCTCGTTGTCCGGGATGCGGGCGTCGATGAGGTTCAGGGCCACGCGCTCGACACGGATGTCGCTGGCGCCGCCGGCCTGCCCGACACAAATGACCACCTGTGGTTGGACCGTCTCAATGGCATGGGCCAGAACATCAACCGAACGGCGGAATACCGTCGGAATTTTCCACGCGACGATCTGTACCCCGTCAATGGTCTGTCTATCAAGCTGGCTGACCGCCTCGTAGGACGGGTTGATCGGCTCCCCGCCAAAAGGGTCAAACCCCGTCAACAAGGCTTTGGGCATGGTGCACCTCACCTCGCACGCCAGTGACGTGATCGCATTCGCGGTCATTCAGAGCGGAATGGTCACCGTTCCAACCAGGCACGGGAATAATCCGTTTCGTAAATGATGTTGCGGATCGCGCCGCGCACATGCGGTTTCTCCATATACACGCGGGTATAGAAGTAGATAGGGATAATGGGCATCTCCTCCATGAGCAGCTTTTCCGCTTCTTGCAGAGCACGAATGCGCTTGGCAGGGTCTGCCGTTGACTGCGCTTCGGCAATCAGCCGATCATAGCGCGCATTGGACCAGCCCGTATGGTTGTTTCCGCCATCCGTGACAAACAGGTCGAGGAAGGTCATCGCATCCAGGTATTCGCCCACCCAGCCCAGACGTCCGATTTGAAAGTTTCCTTGATCCAGAGATGCCAAGTACACCTTCCATTCCTCATTGGCCAACTTAATGTCCACGCCGAGATGCTGTTTCCACATTTGCTGAATGGCTTCGGCCACCTTTTGATGTCCTTGACCGGTGTTGAACTTGTACGTGAGCGGCGGGAGCTTGGTTAGTCCCAGTTCGCGCAGTCCTTCTTGGAGCAGCGCCTTTGCCGCTTCCACATCCCCATCCTTGAGCAAGTCCCCTTGCTCGGCGCGGAAATCTCCGTTCAGGCCCGGCGCTCCGGGAGGAACCATGCCCGTTGCGGGGATTTGCCCGCCCTGCAGTACGGTTTCCACCAGGGCCCGTCGGTCGATGGCCAGGGCGAGGGCTTTGCGGATCTTGGGGTTTTTCAGAACGGGATCCCGTGTGTTGAGGACCAAATAGTACGTGGCGAACATGGGCTTGGCTTTCGCTTTGCCGGCGTCGAGAAGCTCCTTCGTCAGTTCCAGAGGTGGCGTCGCAACGTCCAATTGGCCGGTTTCAAACATCTGGTATTCCGTGTTTTCATCATTGACCATGGCCATGTGGATGGCATCGAGTTTCACTTCGTCCTTAGCCCAGTAATGCGAGTTTTTCTTCAGCACGATGTGCGAATCGTGGATCCATTCTGCCAATTGGAAGGGGCCGTTCCCCACAAAGGTGGCCGCCTCTTTGTACCAGTTGGGATTGGCTTCGTCCACGTGTTTGGGGATCGGCAGCAGGGCTTGGTGCGATGTCAGGTTCAGGAAATGGGGTACGGGATGCTCAAAGGTGACCTGCAGGGTGTAATCATCTAAGGCGCGGATGCCCACGTCTTCGGCCTGGGCCTTTCCTTCGTTAAACGCTTTGGCGTTTTTGACAGGATACAAATGGTAGGCAATATTGGAGGCCGTTTTGGGATCCAGCATCTTCAACCAGGAATACACGAAATCGTGAGCCGTAACGGGCTGGCCGTCGCTCCACTCGGCCGTTTTTCTTAGGAAAAAGGTATACGTCATCCCGTCGTCCGACACCTGCCAACTGGTGGCCATGCCTGGACGCACCTGACCGTTCTCACCTAAGCGGGTCAGACCCTCCAGAACATGGTACAGCACCAGCCCCGAGGTGGTGTCGGTGGCCAGCGCGGGATACAGCACCGGCGGTTCGCTACGCAGGTTGACGTGCAGTTCCTGGGAAGGTTGGGTCGCTGTTGACGCACTGTCCTCCTGATGGGTTTCTTTGCCCACCGGTGTGTTTTGGCACCCGACAGCCACCCAGAACATGCACACGAAGAGCAATCCCCATGCGACCAGGCGGTTGATTTTGGACATGGGGCAACACCTCCACGAAAAGTTTATTTGAGTCCTTCCCCTACCAAGTCCTCGCCCCGCAAATCGGTGATGAACATGTGTCCGGGCGCATGCGTGATCATCAGGTCGAGCTTGGCCGCCATGGCCACCGCCTGGGGCGTCACGCCGCAGGCCCAGAAGACGGGAATCTCCCCTTCCCGAATGGTGATTGGGTCGCCAAAGTCCGGACGGGACAGATCCTGGATGCCGATCGCCTCCAGGGCACCGATGTGCACCGGCGCGCCGTGAGCGGCCGGAAAGCGGGCCGTCACCTGCACGGCGCGGGCGACATCCCTGGCTGGAATGGGCCGCATGCTGACCACCATCGGCCCTTCGAAGCGTCCGGCTTTATGGCAAAGGATGGTCGTGCGGTACATGGGCACGTTTTTCCCCTCCTCCAGATGGCGCACGGGAATTCCGGCGTCCAGGAGCGCCTTTTCAAATGTGAAGCTGCACCCCAACAGAAAGGCGACGAAGTCGTCTTGCCAATGGGACAAGAGATCCGTTGTCTCCTCCACCAGCTCGCCGTTGCGGTAAATGCGATACTTCGGGACGTCGGTACGCAGGTCGGCCGTCGGGGCGACTCGCGCGGGATGCGGCGAGCCGGGATCGGTGACGTCAAGCACGGGACATGGCTTCGGGTTGCGCTGGCAGAAGAGCAAGAAGTCAAAGGCCCATTCTTTTCGCAGCACCACCAAATTGGCTTGCACGAACCCGTTCGCCACGCCGGCCGTGGGGCGAACTCATTCCCCACGGCGAATCATTGCCCGCGCCTCGGCGGGCGTAAGTCTGGCCATGTCGCGCATGTCTCTTCCTCCTCTCTATTGCAACAATTTCGAAATCTCTGCGATCAGTGTTTTCACACCCAGATAGGCCATGGCGATGACGACCAGTCCCCCGAACACGGTCATCCACAGTGGATGCCGGTATGCGCCAACGATGCGCTGCTGGTACGCGGCCACCAGGATCACGCTCAAGGCGAGGGGCAGAATCAGCCCGTTCAGGGCGCCGACGAGAATGAGCACCTTCACCGGCCGGCCGACGGCGACAAACACGAGCGTGGAAATGAGAATGAAGGCGATGATAACCCACCGGTGATGCCGGTCGAGGCTGCGATGAAAGCTGCGCAGGAACGACACCGATGTATAGGCAGCCCCGACAATGGAGGTCGCCGCCGCGGCCCACATGACCATCCCGAACAGCTTGTACCCGATGGTTCCGGCAGCGTGCTGGAAGACCGAGGCCGGCGGGTTGTCCGGGTTCAAGGCCAGCCCCTGAGCGACGACGCCGAGGGCGGCCAGGAACAGGATCACCCGCATCACCGAGGCGATCAGGATGCCCGAGACGGCGCTGCGCGTCACCTGTGGAAGCGCGTCCGGTCCGCGCAGTCCGGCGTCGAGGAGCCGGTGGCCGCCGGCAAAGGTGATGTAGCCGCCGACGGTGCCGCCGACCAGCGTGACAATGGCCAGCGCATCCACGGTGTCGGGCCAGAAGGTTTTCACCACCGCCTCGCCGACGGGCGGTCCCGAGACGACGGCCACGTACAGCGTCAGGGCGATCATGACAAAGCCCATGATTTGGGCGAAGCGGTCCATCGCCTTGCCCGCCTCGCGGACGAGAAAGATGCCGATCGCAATCAGGGCGCTGATGACGGCTCCCGTTTTCACGTCCAGCCCTAAGAGCACGTTGACGCCCAGCCCAGCTCCAGCCACGTTGCCGATGTTGAAGGCCAGGCCGCCCATGGCGATCAGCGCGGCGAGGATGTAGCCCAACCCGGGCAACACGTCGTTGGCGATGTCCTGGGCCCGCTTTTCCGATACGGCGATGACCCGCCAGATGTTCAGCTGGGCCCCGATGTCGAGGAGGATGGACATCAAGATGACAAAGCCGAAGCTGGCCCCGAGCTTTTCCGTGAACACGGTGGTCTGCGTGAGGAAGCCCGGCCCGATGGCCGACGTGGCCATCAGGAACGCCGCTCCGAGCAGGAGACCCCAATTGCGCGTCATCGTTGCCATGCGCCCCCTTTTGTTGCGTGCATTCCATGTGTGTTGCGATGCTTGCGACGGTGCCCTGCTTCTGTCGTCTGCCGGTTGCTGCCCGTGTCTGCTCGTCCCTCTTTACTTGGCTCCCACCGCCTTCACCGTGATCCCTTCCGCGGTGAGACGCGCGCGAATCGCGCGGGCGAATTCCACCGCGCGCTCACCGTCGCCGTGGAGGCAGACCGTGTCGGCGCGCACGGCAACGTCCGGGCCCTGGAGGGAGCGTACCTTCCCTTCTTTTACCAGGCGGACGACTTGCTCCGCCGCCACTTCGGGGTCGAGGATCAGCGCGCCGGGCGTCCGCCGCGGGGTGAGCGAGCCGTCCGCCTGGTACGTGCGGTCGGCGAAGGCCTCGGCGGCGACGCGCAGGCCGGTGCGCTGTCCGGCGCGGACAAGTTCGCTTCCGGCCAGGCCAAAGAGGATCAGGTCGGGATCGACGCGGTACACCGCCTCGGCGATGGCCTCGGCGAGGGCGCGGTCCTTGGCCGCCATGTTGTAGAGGGCGCCGTGCGGCTTGACGTGCTGGAGGCGTCCGCCTTCCGCCTTCACGAAGGCGGCCAGGGCGCCGACCTGGTAGACCACCAGGTCGTAGGCCTCCTCGGGCGTGACGGCGAGATTCCGCCGCCCGAACCCGACGAGGTCGGGTAGCCCGGGATGCGCCCCCACGGCGACGCCGCGGTCGAGGGCCATCCGCACCGTCCGGCGCATCGTCGACGGGTCGCCGGCGTGAAAGCCGCAGGCGATGTTGGCCGAGGTGATGTAGGGCAGCACGGCCTCGTCGTCGCCGAGGCGCCAGATGCCGAAGCTTTCCCCCATGTCGCAGTTGAGGTCGATGCGCAGCATCGGCATTCCTCCTTTTTGGTACTGCCGGGTTTACGGCGCGCCTTCCGCCAGCCGCCGGAAGATGGCCGCCCGCAGCCGCCGCAAGAGCTGTTCGCGGCGCGCCAGGAGCGCCTGGGCCTCGCCCAGGGACACCTCGCGGAAGCGCACCGTAGCCCCCGGCGGCATTTGGGCCAGCACGGGCAGGTCGACGGTGGCCACGCAGGCGATCCGCGGGTAGCCGCCGACGGTTTGCCGGTCGGCGAGGAGGACGATGGGCTGGCCGTCGGGCGGCACCTGCACCGTGCCGGCGCTGACCCCTTCCGAGACGAGCTCGATCGGCTCCCGCAGCGCCAGGGCCGGGCCGGCCAGGCGATAGCCCATGCGGTCTGATTGCGGCGTGACGCGAAAGGGCCGCGCGAAGAAGGCCGCCTGCGCCGCGGGCGAAAAGGCGTCGAACTCGGGGCCGCGCAGGGCGCGCACCGTCGGCTGGGCCGCGTAGGCGGGAAAGGCGCGGGGGCTGACGCGCCACGGCACCGACGCCAGCGGACGGCGGCCGAGCCGGCCGGACAGGGCGGCCA
>NZ_BMOF01000009.1 GCF_014646935.1 Calditerricola satsumensis
ACCCTATTCGACAAAAAAGCGTGTAGACCTTGTACCTCCCGGTACTTTGTCTACACGCTGATAATTTCTTGGTTTTATGGAATGCCATTCACCACGATAATAGGTTGCGATGTGATCAAACGGTTCATCATCATATGTTCCCGGTGGTCCATCAAAGGACGGCAGTCGAACTTGTTGTTCACCAAACATTTCAATGTAATCCTTATATGTCTGTACACACTCTGTAAACACTAGCTTTTTATCTACACCTTCTTGGTCAGTAAATTCTACCGTAATTTTGTCCTGCTCGAACAAGACATGTCCGATATTGACGTTTTCGTCGTAATAATCAAATTTATAATGCAACCTACCCTCGGCTTCATTCATTAACTCAATTTTGCCTACAAGAACGACATCTTCTGACTCAGTTTTAATGTATACATCTAGCGCATTCACAGAACCATCCCACGGTTTCTCATTGTCCTTCACCTTGCGGGCTACCCGAGCCATCAGGATGTCGTGGTTAACCCGGTCGAAGACTTTTCCAGGTCCATGTCCACCACATAGCGATAGCCGGCCTCCACGTACGCTCGCGCCCGGCGTACCGCCTGGTGCGCGCTGCGTCCTGGCCGGAAACCAAAGCTGGCCTCCGAAAACCCTGGATCAAAGATGGGCGTGAGGACTTGCAAGAGGGCCTGCTGGATCAGGCGGTCCAGCACCGTGGGGATACCCAACAGCCGCACACCGCCACCGGGTTTCGGGATTTCGACTCGACGGACCGGAGACGGCCGATAGGTTTCCGCGAGCAGCTCCTCGCGGATGCGTGTCCAGTGGTTGACGAGATAGGCGCGGAGATCTTTCACCTCCATCCCGTCAATCCCTGGTGCACCCTTGTTCTGCTCAACACGGCGCAAGGCGCGGAGCATGTTCTGCCGCTCCACCACCTGCTCCATCAGGTTGTCGCCTGCTTCGCGGGGCGGAGTGGCGAGGGGTGCCGGAGAAGGACTCGGCGCTCCTACGGTCCCCCGCGGATTCACCGCTTCCTCCCGTAGGCAGCTCCCTTTCGGGATTTTCGGCTGTCGTCGCCCTTCTCGCGAACCCATGTCGCACCCACCCCTTTCCTTGTGTTCGGCCCTTCCGTCTCCCGGACGTCGCGGGAGACGTACTATGGCCTCTGCTGACTCCTGCCGGTTCAGCCGCGTCTTTCGACGCGGGTTACCCGGTAACCGGGCATATCCGGCAGGCCTCCCCGGGTAAGAGCGCTGTCTTTCCCTCCATCTACCCGCCCCATTTGCTGCCTGTACCCTTCAGCGGCAAGGACTTTGTCTTGTTGTGCAGACTCATCCAAGCACAGACAGCCTCGTATGGGGTTCCTGTTCGTCGGGCCGCAAGGTTCCGCCGGCTTCCTTCAGACTCCGTCTCGCGGCGGACGCCCTCGCCTTAAGCGAACGGGCTACTGCCGCCTTCGCCGTTCGGGACTTTCACCCTATAGACAGCGCCCATGCCGGGCGCACACAAAAAAACCCGGTGCGTTTTAAGCACCGGGTTGCTACATTTACCGAATAACAACGTACTCGGCGTCATACGGGCTCGTGCTACCCGTATAGTACACATCCACGATGTCGCCTTTCTTAATCGAAGAGAAGGATACCGTCTCTCCGTTCTTGATGATCTGAGCTCCCACGTTGGTACCGCTAGCCAACGTCAACTCATAGATGTTACCAAATTGATCCATCACGCGGATTGTTCCAGCAGCAGCATACGTTTCGCTACCGGAACTATTAACACCTTTTTCAGTCGGTGTTGCCACAACCGTGGCACCAACAAGGTTTGCAATCTGCGGAGTTCCAGCAGTACCGGAATTGGGGGCTTTCACAAAATCAACGATGCGACCTTGGAAGTCAAGAACAGCATACACAATTACACGCTGGCCGCTAGCAACTTCGTCATGGTAACCACCAGAAGCTTGCGGAACACCATTGCCATCCGGGGCAAAGAAGCGAGTAACAGCATTACCAGTCAAACGGTACTCTTTTCCGTTCAATGTGACATAGTACTCGCTGTTGTTAACCACGCGGGTCGCCGTAACAACACCTTGCACAACATCCTTCTTCGCCTCGATAGCAATGACTTGACCGCTCTTGTTGAATGTCAGCTTGACACGAGCATTTGTATTGGCGGAATCGCCAAGATAGGTGTTCAAGTCTGCGAGTGTGTAAGCTGTGCCATCGGACTTCGTTTGCTTACCATCAAGAATAATAGTCACAGAAGGAACAACTGTTGCAGCGCTGGTTGGCGTGCTGAATGTGTTCAGCCCAGTCTTGACATAGTAATCAATACCAGGGGTGCCGTTTGTATCGAGTCCAACATCACCCGTAGCACTAGAGGTTGTGCCGAAAGATCCCGTTAGCGTTTCATAATACAAATCGAGCGTGTTCACCTCACCTTTAGCATTCAGAATAGCGTTCCCGATGATTTTTGAACCACCAGAAACAACGGAGCCGATGTCAGCAAATGACTTGGTTGTCCCATGCAAACGAATTGTAGGTGTAGTCACAAACGCATACCGTTTGCCATCGATAACAACATAGTTCTTGCCTTCTATATCGGTACCCGTAGCCGTCACGACACCAGCCGCCGTATTCGCAGCATGTGCAAAAGCCGTAACAACTTTTCCTTCATCATTTGTAATGAATGTGTACGTTTGCCCTTGGGCGATGCTCGAAGAGCTGCCAGCATTCACGTTACCGCTCGTGTCAACAAACCACCACGTGTTGGCGAATTGGAGGGTCTTCCCGTCAACGACAACATACTGGCCGTTGGTATTGACACCAACTTCGCTCACACGCCCTTTAACACTCGGATACGTTGCAGACATCGAGATGATAACCGGCGTAGGCGCACCGTTGGTGGTAAACTGAACCGGTTTCCCAACTTGGAAGACTCTGAGCGCATCGGTTCCGAAAGCTACATACAACCCATTAACGGTCAACGCAGCATTGGATGCAACAACATAATTCGTGTCGTTAATGGTAACCGTATTGCTATCAACAAGAAGTTTCTGAAGGACATTGTCAGCTTCCCATTTTACTTTAACCACAAACTCTTTGCCTTTGTAGGTAACTTTCACTTCAGTCTCAACATTCGGCTTCAGCGCTTCAAGCAGGTCAACCGTTTGCTTGCTCCCGTCGTTGAAGGTAACCTCAATCTTCTTGGAATTGATAACCGTAACGCTTACAACCTTCAGGTTAGCAATGACAACTTCTTCAGCCTTCTTCACATAAACGTCTTTGTTCTTGTAGAACTCGTACGCCAGGCGCGCAACCGCTTGACGCTCGGCATTCCCCTTCGGGTTGAAGTTCGTGCCGTCGCCCTGGATGAAGCCGATTTCCGCCGCAAGGGCCACATCAGCTTTCGCCCAGTCGGACACTTGGGCCGCATCGGCGAACTTGATGCTCAGGTTGAGCCCGGCAGCTTCATCTTCGTACCCGAAGGCGCGAACGAACGTCACCGCCATCTGCTCGCGGGTGATGAAGTCGTTGGCACCAAACTTCGTCTCGTTGTAGCCCTTCATGATGCCGGCTTTCACAACCGCGCCGACATAGCCGCGAGCCCACTCGGGAACGTCGGTGAACTGCTTCGCCGCTCGGCGTCTTCTTTCAGGCCCAGCGCCTTGGCCAGAACCTTGGCGAATTCGGCACGGGTGATTTTCGCCGTCGGCTTGAAGGTCCCATCCGGATACCCGCTGATGATCCCGGCCTCAACCAGGGCCTGGATTTCCGCGCGGGCATAGGACTTCTCAATGTCGGACAGGTTTGCCGCAAAGGCAGGCGTGATCGAGGACAGCACCAGCGAGGAAGCGAGAGCACCAGCCAAAACTTTCTTCTTGACGTCCATAACTTTCCCTACTCCTCCTTCGGTTCGTTAGAATGGTGTTTCTTGTTTTATTAGGTGAAAGCTCCCCTCTTTTACTCCTCCGGTTCACCCCCTTCAGCCGAGGGAGCTTTTGTTGCGTAATCTATCATCTACAGCGCATGGCTGTAGATTGCCAGGTTAGAAATCTTTTTGGTATGGCAATGATCTTGCTGGTAGAGTTGGCAGAGAGACCAACGCAATTTCTAGTATAGTAAAACTCCTGGCCTTCGTAAAGAAAAATTCGGGGGAATAACCAAGGAAATTGTAACCGGTTGGACAGGTTTCAACGGTTTTCTGCCTCCCGCGAACAATTGCGAGACAAGATTCGACAAGGCGCCCGTTTAGCAAGGTTTCGCGGAGGTGACTCCATCACAAACACCCACCCCTATTGACGCTCCCCGCGACAGAAAGGTTGCGCTCATCTTTTCCCGTGACCATGGAAAAAGAGCCCCACAGTTCGCTATGCTTATGCCGGGGAGGTTGGGGGTATGCCGTCCATCGCCTATCGAACCGTAAAAGGCTACGGCGAAGCGGAAATCGTCATCCAGAAATCGCGCTTCATCGCCCAGGTGGCGCGCGCCGAGACGGAAGAGGAAGCCGCGGCCTTCATCCACGCCGTCAAGGCCAAGCACTGGGACGCCACGCACAACTGCTCGGCCTACGTGGTCGGCGAGCACGACCAGTGGCAGCGCTCCTCCGACGACGGGGAGCCGAGCGGCACGGCGGGACGCCCGATCCTGGAGGTGATCAGGCGCCTCGGCCTCAAGAACACCGTCGTCGTCGTGACGCGCTACTTCGGCGGCATCAAGCTCGGCGCCAGCGGCCTCATCCGCGCCTACGCGGAAAGCGCCGCCGCGGGCATTGCCGCCGCGGGCGTGGTGGAGCGCGCCCTGTATGACCGGGTGGACGTGACGGTGGACTACGCCGATTGGGGCCGCGTGGAATACTGGGCGCGCCAGGCCGGCGTGCTTGTCGACGACGTGGCGTTCACCCACGTTGTGCAAGCGCGCCTGCTCTGTCCGCCCGAGGCCACGGACGCGGTACGGGAAAAGCTGGCCGAGCTGACCGCCGGCCGCGCCGCGGTCACGGTGGCGGGACAAGCCTGGGTGGAGAAAGAAGCGCAATCATAGAAGGTGTATTCAACGGGCGCGCGGCAAATCCTGCTTCGTGTCGAAAAATTTTGGGCCAACTGGTGACCGGTTTGTGGCCAAACGGGGAACACGGCGGACCCCAGCAAACGGGGCCCGCCGTTTTTCGCGTCCTTCGGCAGGGTTTCCGGACATCCGCCCGGCTTACTTCGGCACCTTCTTCTGCTGCGCCAGCACGCGCATGGCGATGCGCGCCGCCTCGGCCCGCGTCAGGCTGCCCTCCGGCTCGAAGTAGAAGGTCTGCTTCTTCTGCCCCGGCTTCAGCACATGGGGCTTGCCCTCCATCAGCTTCGCCCCGGTCACGGCCAGCACCGACGGGGCCGCGTAGCGGTCGATGGTGCGCGAGTCGGTGAACAGCTTGTCCAGCCGCTTGTACGCCTTGTCCGGATCGCTCTCCACCTTCAGCTTCGCCGCGCGGGCGATCATCACCGCCGCGTCTTCGCGCGCCAGGGGCTTGTACGGCTCAAAGCGGCCGCTGAGGGTCCCGCGCACGATGCCCGCCCGGGCCGCCGTCTCGATGTATTTGTAGTCGAACAGCCCCTGGCTGAGCGGGTCGTAGGTGCGCACGTCGGTGAAGGTGAGGCTCCCCTCATAGTCGAGCGGGATCTCGAACATCTTCACCAGCATCGTCACGAACTCGCCGCGCGTGATCGGCTCGTTGGGCACGAAGAGGTTGGGCTCCTTGTTCATCATGTAGCCCTTGGCATACAGCGTGTCGAGGTCGTCCCGCGCCCACGGATGGTCGATCACGTCGTTGAAGCTGTTGTGCATGTACATGACCACGTAGTAGCCGAACTGGGCAAGCGGCACGGTGATCGTCTGCTTGCTCGGGTCGACCACCCCGCCAATGTTCTTCCACATCAGGCGCACCGTGCCCGTCTCGTCCGGATAGTAGCCGTAGTGGAAGACGGTCAGGTAGCGCCAGGCATTGGGGCGAATCTTCGGGTCGTACTTCAGCGTCAGTTTGCCCGGCTTCGTCGGCACAATGGCGTCGCGCGGGTTGATGCGCAGGTAGTACTCCTTCCCCGGCTCGTAGGGCAGAAGCCCGCTGCCGCGCACCGCCTCACCCGGCGTCAGGTTCTTCAGCTCGGCGTCAGTGATCAGGCCGGCGTCAATCCAGTACACCGGGCTGGCCATGCGGAACCGGCCGGTCGTGTCGACGATCAGGTTCACCGGGTTGGTGAGGGCCGGCCACCACCAGCCGAACTTCGCCTTTTCGGCAGGGGTAGGGAAGCGCACCTTGTCGACGCGCCCGTCGACGGGATCGGCAATGCCGATCACCAGTTCCCGCTGGTCGCTCAGGAGCAGGTGCGGCGACTGCGGGTCGTTGCGCTTGAAGGCCGTGCCCTTGTCAAAGGCGATTTCCAGCTGTTTGTTGAACACGCTGATTTTGCCGTTCTTGAGCGGCACCTTCACGGCCGCGCCCACTTCCGGCGCGTTGACGTAGCGGATCTCGGCCACGCCGGTTGTCTTCTCTTTCCCGCGGTACACGTCGAAGGTGATCTTGTTAAGGCCCGGCTTGAGGCCCTTCACCTCGTGGATGAACCCGTCGACCAGCGATCCGTCGCGGTCGTACACCTTGCCCTTCTTGGCCTCGCCGTCCTTGAAGACGACGCGGTCGGCCCCCTCGGCGACGATGTGGAGCTGCACGAAATCGGTGTTCACCACGTTCGTCTTGTCGAGATCCGGGAACACGATGTCGTAGGGCAGCGGTTCGCGCACCACTTCCACAAGCATGGTGTGGCTCAGGCCCGACGCGTTTGTCACCGTGAACTCGATCGTCGTCGTGCCGAGGGCGAGCGGATACTGCGCCGTCAGCCGCCCGTTGTCCTGCGGGCTGACATACTGAAGTTCCGTGAGCACGGCGCTGCTTTGCGGCGAAAATTCCGTGCGCGAGCTGCCGTCTCGTTTGTAGAACTTGCGATCCGTTGGGTCGTATTCGTACCACTCCGTCACCGGTTGGCCGTTCGGCGGCGTCACCGTCACCTTCAACTTGTCCGCGTAGGCGAAATTCCCCTTCAGGGTGATGGAACGCGCCTTGGTGACGAAATGAAGCGGGAACGACGGGTCGGGCACCGTAAACTTCGACACCAGCGGGTCGTCCAGTTTCAGCGACACGATCCGCGGCGACTTTGTCTTGAAGAAGAACACCTCGTACTTGGCCTCGGTCAGGAGCTGGTTCGTCTTTTTGTCATAGACGCGGATGATGATCTCGTTGCGCCCCTCCGGCCGGCCGTTTTCGCCGTCGTTCAGCGTCATTTGCGGACGGGTCTGCAGGTTGAAGGTGAAGGGCAGGCCGTTGCCGCTGCCGGAGCCAAGTTCCCCGGGCTTCAAGTCGTCAGAAATGCCGTTGACCGTCACGGTCACCCGATAATAGTTGGTCAGATCCTCGGGCTTGTTGGGCACGTTGATCAGGCGGCCCTCGATCACCGGCCGGTTGTTGCTGTTGCGGGCCTTGAGGAACTGGGCCAGCTGGTCGAACACCTGGCCGTTGGTGAAGTTGTCCACGATGACGTACGGCGCGCGAACAAGCGAGACGGTGTACTCCAGGCGACCGGGCAGGTAGTCGCCGCCGCTTGCGACCGGAATGAACAACAGTTTGCGCTGCCCTTCCGGCAAGCGGTTGGCGGTGATTTCAAACACGCCTCCGCCCTTTGATTGCACCGAGGCGTCCTGCGCGGCGTTCCAGCCGCTGTCCGGCTGGCCGTCCGGCAGGCGCACGTCCAGCTTCACCGACGTCGCGGCAGGGTTGGTGTACACGCGAAAAACAGCCGGCAACTCGTCCAGTTGCATCCCGTTGAACACGGCAAGCTCGGCCGTGCCCCGCTTCAGCGTCACGCGGTCCACGTACGGCGCGTTGGGGTCGCGGTACGTGAAGGTGTGCGTCGTGCCGGTGTAGCGCTCGCCCGTAGCGGTGCTGACAAAGGTGAAGCTCACCGGCACCGTGGCGTCGTTGGGATCGGGGGTGAAGGTGACCGACTGGCTCCAGTCAAAGACCTTGTAGTCGGGCGTCTCGAGACTGGTGACCGACGTGAGCGCGTTGGGATCGACGGTCAGCGTTTGGTTCCCGACCTGAATTTCCACCTGATCGTATTCCAGACCATTTGTCCCCTGCTTGTTGATTTTCAAGTACGCCTGCAGGTTAACGGTCACGGTGCCGTCTCCGTTGCGCGCCTTGCTGATCACCGGCTGGTCCACGAGCCACTCCGGACCGGCACCGGGATTTACCTTGACATTGAAGGCAAAGGCCCGCCCGTTGTTAAACACAATGCGCCGTTCCACCTGCGCGCTGCGCGTGGGGTTGGAGGCGACGATGGTCAGCTTGTTGTCGCCGGCGCGCAGCTGCACATCGGCAGGGTTGCCCGCCTCGGCCGCGTAGAAGAAAAACTGGCCGGTGGAGGGCACGAACTGGCTCGGGTACGCCCCCGACGTGGCGCCCGACACGTACAGGCGCACGTCCGTCGCGTTGGGCGCTTCGCCGCCGATGAGAAGCGTGGCCGTGCCGACCGGATTCCGCTGCGGCACGATCATGCCGTCGACGAGGGGCTGCCCCAACACGTTGAGGTTCTGCAGCGTCGGCACGGCGGAATAGAACACCCACGCCGGGGCCGACTGCAATTGAATGCCTTCCATCTTAATCACAATGCGGTTCAGCCCTTCCGTCAGCGCCACCCGATCAAAGCGGAACGTCTGGCTGCCGGCAGGGACCGCTTTGTTGTCCTTCACCGTGGACACCACGCCGGTGTCCATATTCGTCACTTCGTAGTACAGCTTGGCCAGGTCCTGCTCGGCCATCCCGTTGTACGTTCCGATGACGGAGATCTCCTTCGCCGTCGAGCGCGTCACGAGGGAAAGGTTACTGGGCCGGCCGTCGGGCCCCAGCTCGCTGTCGGACTTGGTCACGTACAGGTTCGTCACTTCGATAAGCGGCACGTTCGCCGATGCCCCAAGCGGCGGCAGCAGCGAAAAGACCAGCAGCGCCACAAGGCACAGCGACAGCCACCTTCTCGCGAGCATCTTGTCCCCTCCCAAACGGTGATGTGTCCCTTTTCTTGTATCGGCAAACCTGCGCCCACCGTTTAGCGCCAACAAAAAACGCCCGGCGTCCTGCCATGCCAGGCGTTTCCCTTTTCCTTAATTTTATTTCCCTCACCGCCATCCATTGGTCCGGCTGTGCCGCACGCCCGCAATCATGAGTTCCTGCACCCGCGTGCGCACGCGGCGCAAGAAGCGGAGCAGCGGCTTGTGCTTGTAGCCGATCAGCCCCAACACCTCGGCCCCCAGCTGCAGGGCGATCACGAGCACCGCCACCAGCATCGTCGCCACCCACAGCACCGTCTGCGCCTGGTAGAGGAGCACCGCGCTCAGCCCAAACAGGGCGCTGATGGCGTAGATGGTGAGCACGGCGCCGCGGTGCGACAGGCCGAGGGAAAGCAGGCAATGGTGGAGGTGGCTCTTGTCGGCGGCGGAGATGGGCTTCTTGTTCAGCTTGCGGCGCACAATCGCAAAGAAGGTGTCCGACAGCGGCACGCCCAAAAGCAGCATGGGGATGACGTACGAAAAGAGCGTCACCTGCTTGAAGCCCATGATCGAGAGGACGGCCAGCTGGAACCCCAGAAAGAGGGCCCCCGTGTCGCCCATGAAGATCTTGGCCGGGTGGAAGTTGAACACGAGAAAGCCCATCGTCGCGCCGAGGAGCACGGCGCAGAGCAGGGCCACGAAGGTGTTCCCCATGAGGAGCGACACGACGAGCAGGGTGGCCGTGGCGATGGCCGACACCCCCGCCGCCAGGCCGTCCAGCCCGTCGATGAGGTTGACGGCGTTGGTCACGGCAACAATCCAGAGGATCGTCACCGGAATGCTGAGCAACCACCCGATGGAAAAGCCGTCGTCAAAGGGCAGGTTGATGAACGTCACGCGCAAGCCAAACGCCACCACAACAAAGGCGGCGACGAGCTGTCCGAGCAGTTTCGCTTTCGGCGAGAGTTGATACCGGTCGTCCAACGCGCCCACCAGCGCGATGACGCTGCCGCCGAGGAAAATGCCCCACGCGATGGGCGTCTTCGGCACAAAGAGCAGAAACCCCACCACAAAGCTGAGGTAAATCGCCAAACCGCCCAGGCGCGGCATCACGCCGCGGTGCACTTTGCGAGCATTCGGCACGTCCACCGCGCCGATGCGCAGGGCCAGCTCCTTAACCAGGGGCGTCGCCACCAGCGCGATGGCCAGCGCCAGCCCCCACGCAAAGCCGTAGGTTGCCATCCGGCAATCCCCTCTCCCAAACCGGAGGTGATCCGTTCCGACAGCTTCTCCCAATCATTTTCACACAGGGGGGCAAGGGCCGTCAATGCGGTTTACAGTTTGTTCACGCCCACGCGCTGGCGCACCACGGCCCACAGAAACCGCGGCAGGTCGAGCATGCGGCGCCACCGCCACGGCTCCTGGATCAGCCGGTACAGCCACTCCAGGCCCAACCGCTGCCAGAGGAGCGGCGCGCGCTTCACCTTGCCCGCCAGGACGTCGAAGCTGCCGCCCGTGCCCATGCACACCCCGGTGAAGCGGTGCTTGTGCCGGGCGATGAACAGCTCCTGGCGCGGCACGCCCAGGGAGACAAACAGGAGATGGGGCCGCGCGTCCTCGATCCGCCGGACAACGGCCTCTTCCTCGTCCGGCCCGAAATAGCCGTGGTGGTGGCCCACGTACACCGCGCCGGGGTATTGGCGCTGGAGGGCCCGCAGCGCTCCCTCGTTGGCCTCGGGCGTGGCGCCGAGCAGAAAGACGCGCCACCGCCGACGGTCCGCTTCGGCCATGAGGCGGTGCAAGAGGTCATACCCGGCCACGCGCTCGGGGATGGCGCGGCCCAGAAGCCGGGCCCCGATCAGAATGCCCACGCCGTCGGGCACGATGAGGTCAGCACCGCGCACGGCCGCCGCGTAATCCGGATTCCGCCGCGCCTGCATCACGATCTCGGGATTGGCCGTGACGACGTGGACGGTGCGGCCGTCTTCCACGGCGCGAACCAGCAGCGCCACCGTCTCGTCCATCGTGCGATCGGAGAAGGAAACGCCCAAGATGGAAACCGCCATGGGAACGCCTCCGTTTCTGCCCACAACCCTTCTTTACCATAGCCGATTCGCTGCCAAAAAGAAAGGGAAGGCACATGCGCGCACGCCCCCGTGCGATCGAGAGCGAAAGAAAAATTTTTTGGGAATCTTTGCGCTCGTTCAGCAGGATTTCGCGTCCTCGCGAGCGAATCCATCCGTGTCAACATCTGGCCTTCATGCGCAAAGGAGGAATCGACAGGTGAAAAGGAAACTGCACAGAGCATGGTTGCTCGTCTTGCTGCTGGCCTTCGTCCTCTCCGGGTGCGCGCCCAATGTCGCGCTCGTGGGCGAGGCGACGAAAAACCAGCTCGACCTCACGTCCTACGCGGCGACCGTCAGCTTCGCCCTCGACACCGACGTGCCGACCGATGAGCTGGATGCCACAGGCCGGTTGGTTCTGCAGGCGCTGCGCGACGGCGTGGTCGTCACGGTCCATCAGAAAGACCCGCAACACGGGCACGGCGTCCTTTCCTTAAAGAATCCGGCTCCCCTTCTGAACTCGGACCTGTGGCCCTCGCAGACGCCCCCGTCCCTCGAATTTTACGTGGAAGGGCCCAACGTCTACCTCAAATCTTCGCTGGACCGCAAGTTCTTGCAGGTGCCCCAACCCGAAGCGCCGCTGTCGCCGGAAATGGAGAAGGAACTCAATGAACTGGTCAAATCGGCGATCCGGCAGTACATCGACCAATTCGGCTACAATTTCAAGAACGTCACCACCACGTCGAACGTGGCCGTCACCCTGCCCGACGGGCGCACGGTGACGACCACCCACGTGAAAATCGTCCTTGATCTGGCGGAAGCGCACGAGCTGGCCGTCTACTTCCTCGAAAACCTGAGCCAGTTCGACGGGCTTGACCGGTTCCTGACCGGCATCGGGCAGATGACGGGCGAAGACATGAGCCAGGTCGCACCTGAAATGAAGGACGCCCTCGCGCAGGCGGCCAGCGCCCTCAAGCTGCTCAACGTGAAGGAGCTGGCAGCGCGCGGGGTGAAAGCCGACATCACGGCCGAGTACTGGATTGACGCCAACAAACGCTTCGTGCAGGACCGCTTGAAGGTCGATCTCCACGTGCCCGGCGACGTCGTTCCGGAGAGCGGAATGCCCCCGCTTTCGTTGCGGCTGGATATGGCAGGCCAGTACTGGAACCACAACGAACCGGTGCAATACCCCACGCTCCCCGACGACCGCGTCGTCACCGTGGAACAGCTGGCGTTCAACCCCGACGAATTCGACAGCTTTGGCGCGGGCGGCCCCGTGCGCGCGCTGGCGGAGTCGGCCTTTGTGCCCTTCGTTGACGTCCCGGACAGCCATTGGGCCTACTGGCCGGTGACCGCCCTGCGCACCCTGGGCGTCGTGAGCGGGTACGAGGACAACCGCTTCCTTCCGAACCGCCCGATCACCCGAGCGGAATTCGCGGTGATGGTCGTCAACGCGCTGGACCTGGAGCCCGCAAAGGACGCCCTGGCGTTTAAAGACGCCAAACAAATTCCCGCTTGGGCGCGCGAAGCGCTGCAAGCCGCCGTGCACGCCGGGCTGATCCGCGGGTACCACGACGGCACGTTGCGGCCCAACCAGCCCATCACCCGGGCGGAGCTGGTGACCGTGCTGACCCGCGCCCTAAAGCTGCCGCCGGCGGACAACCACCCACTCCCCTACGCCGACCGCGACCGCATCCCGCGCTGGGCGCTGCCGGCGGTGAAAGCGGCCACCGCCCACGGGCTTGTCAACGGCCGTAGCGACAACCGCTTCGCCCCGAACGACAAGGCCACGCGCGCCGAGGCGGTGACCATCTTGTACCGCATCCTGCGCACGCTGCACAACGGGCAATAAGCCGGAGCGCCAAACCGCCAACAAACGAAAAGCCCCGTTCTCCGTCGGAAGGCAAGAACGGGGCTCTTTCGTTCAACGAAAACTCCCTCGGCTGGGGCGGCGTCGAGGGAGCTTGTCTGCGCATCGAAAGTCCACGGGGTTAATTCCTCGCCTCTGAAGCGGGAATTATGGCGCCGGTTGGACCGCCGGCTCGGCCGTCGGCTCATCGGCGGGCTGGGAGGCCGGCTGCTCGTTCGCTGGCTCGGACGGCTGCTGCACCGGTTGATCCGCCGGTTGCCCGGTGGCTTCGTCCGTCACGACGATGATCTGCCCTTCCTGGATCCACTCGACTTTGGCGCCAAGCGCTTCGCTGATAAAACGCATGGGAACGATCGTCCGCCCGCCACGGATGGTCGCCGGCACGTCCAGCATCACCTTGCGCCCGTTGACAATGGCCACGCGCTGATTGATGGTGAGCTTCACCACAACGCCATCCCGCTCGATGATCACGGTCTTGGTCTTCTCGATCCACTGCACCTTCGCCTTCAGGGACTCGGCCACCGCTCGAATGGGGACAAGCGTGCGCCCGTTTTCGATCACCGGCGGAACGTCAAAGGAAACGGGCTCGCCGTTGACAAACGTCTTGATGCCTTTTTTCCCCGCTTTTTGATACAGGCGACCCAGGAAAGCGAACGCCTGCTCGTCCGCTTTCTTCACGCGCACGAGCTTTTCCTGCGCCTCAATGGCCGCCTGCCAATCGTTGTTCTCGGCAAACAATTGGGCCAGGGACTGGAGCGCCTGCACGCGCTCGAGAAGCGCTTCGCGCGTTTCCTCGCGCGCTTCCTCTTCTTTCATTTCCTTGAGCACGTCGCGCGCCGCTTTCAACATCTCTTTGAGCGCTTCCCGCTCTTCTTCGCTCAGCTGCTTCTTGTGTTTCTTCAGCAGCTCATCGGCCTCCTTCAGCCGTTTCGCCGCTTCTTCCGGCGTAACGGCGCGCTCCAGGAGCCCTTGGATCACCTTCTCGGCGGGCGTCCCCTTCACGTTCTCCAGGGCCCGCTCCAACCCTTTTCGGGCTTGCGGCGGCATGGGTTTGTGCGCGTGATGCTTGTGCGCGTCCTCGGTTGAAGCAGCGGCATCACCCGAGGCATCCGACGTCTCGGCAAACGCGCTCGGAACCGCCCCCAACGCCAACAACAGCGTCAGCATCAGGGCCAACAGCCGTTTCACGTTCTTTCCCCCTTGTTCAAAAATGGCTCCTATGCGTCTATGTGTCGAGTATAAACAACGCGGAAAGCGGCATCATGAGGCAAGGGGGATAGGAAAATCTCCCCGTTGCGGGACTCAGGTCCCAAGAAAGCGCCGAATGTCTTCCGCCCGAACCGCAAAGCCCAATCCCTCGATGCCCGTGTCGCTCCCCTTGAACACGACCAGCCCGACAACCTTCCCGGTTAAATCGATCAGCGGCCCGCCCGAGTTGCCGGGGTTGACCGGCGTATCAAACTGCAAATAGTGCCCGGAAAAGCCGTCCACCGCGCGATCGGTATGGCTGATGATGCCGCGCGTGACCGAATACGTAAGTCCTTGCGGATGGCCGATCGCAATTACGGTTTGCCCTACACGATACGACGAGGCAAACCGGACCGGTTTTGCCGTTTCTGTTGTCTTCACGTCCAACAAGGCCAAATCCAGCGTTTCCGATCGTTTGACCACTTGGGCCGAGTACCGTTTCCCTGTGATCGTTCCCACCACTACGGCGTTGCTTCCTTCCACCACATGGGCGGCGGTGATGACGCGCTTGCCGTCGACAAAAAACCCGCTCCCCAACCGGTCGCCGTTTTCCACGACCACCACCGACGGCAGCGCGTTGGCAACGGCGTTGATGACCAGTTGGTCCTCAACGGCCTCAGCGGTTTTCTCCCGCTCCAACGCGAGGTAAAAGTTGTGCAGCGTTTGCGCCAGCTCTGCCCGCGTCACGTTTTGTTCGGGGCGAAATGTGCCATCGGGGTAGCCCTTGATCACGCCCAGGTTCGCCAGGTGTTGGACGGCAGGTTGGTACCAAGCGGATGCGGGAACGTCGCGGAACAGGACGCTGTTGGCGAAGCCAGCACCACCGAGAAAAAATGTTATTGCCGTTATAGATACAATCAATATTTGTCTTTTCAAGGAAAATCACGCACCCACCTTCAATGTAAAATTTTTCTCTTTTCATCTAAGACAGTCTTTGCTACATTTTTTACTATACCTACCAATGTTAATGTATTATAATAGTTGATAACAACAAAACCCAGAAGAAGTAAAACTAGTAATAGAATTGCTATTCCTATTGCTAAATCTAAATATGTGTTATTCTCCTTGAACCAATCGACTATCATTGGTCCAAAAAGCTCAGCCAACACAAACGAAATGATAATACCTAGGAAATTAAAGTTTATTAACTTCTTTTCTATAGCATCGGCATGAGCTACCAACAATTCTAACCTATCTCTATCAAATTCTTTATCCAAATCTTTTTTTAACGTATCTAATTGTTCTAATACAGGATTTACAATTTCGAAAGACTTTTTATTATAATCTTTAATCAATTCTTTGACGAATTTCTTATATATCTTTTCCTCCGTTAATTTCATATTCCCTCCTCCCCCAACTCCCTCAAAGTATAGGTTTTCTGCTCTTCAAGGATGCTTTCTTTGGACAAAGTTTATCTCTCATCGATCCTATTGTCCCTCAGCGGAAACATCAGCTCCCCTTCCGCCACAACGGTGACGTCCACCTTGGCCACGCCGCGCCCCTTGACCACGCACGCGGGCGAACGCCACCTCCAGCGTAAGCACGTAGCCAGGCTTCATCTGGCTACCATTTAATGTTTGGCCCACACCGACTCCCCTAAAAACGCCTCAATCGCCTTCCGGTTGGCCTCCAAATCGGGCACCAACACGGCCATGCCGCGGATGCGCTGCTGGGTATACGAGCCGTCCACCGGGATGCGCAGGTTGTGGGTCGCATCCGGCTTCCAGTCGGCCGCTTTCGCCAAGCGAAGCAGCTCATCCAGCCCAAGGTTCGTGCGGACGTACGGATAGGCCGCCTTGATGAGGCGGGGCGTCTGCAGGATCCCGTATACCGATTTCACTTCCTGCGCCACGGCCTGGATGAGCTGCTGCTGGCGCCGCACACGGCCGAAGTCGCCCTCGGCGTCCTGGCGGAAACGCACGTAGCGCAGCGCTTGCTCTCCGTTGAGACGCTGGAGGCCGGGCGAGAGACCCGGAAGGTCCCCCGTCGGCGGCATGGCATGGTCCACATCAACTTCCACGCCGCCCAACACATCGATCACCCGCTGGAAGCCGTGGAAATCGACAACCGCATAGTACTGCGCATCGACGCCAAAGTTCTCTTTAATGGCTTTCCGCACCAAGTCGGGGCCACCATAGGCAAAGGCGTGGTTGAGCCGGTCCGGTTCAGATCGCCCCGGAATGGGCACATACAGATCGCGCATAAACGAAATCAGGCGGATCGTGCCGTCCGGTTCCACGCGCATGAGCATCATCGTATCGGAACGGCCCGGTTCGTTTCCGCGACGGTCAACCCCAAGAAGCAACACGTGAAAGGGTTGACCCTTCTCCACCGCTTCATCGGGGACAAATTCATAGTCCGGAAGCGGCGGCGGCGCCCCTTCTTCCATGTGGGGCATGGTGATGTACAACCATCCACCGGCACTTGCCAGGACGATCACGGCGATGAGTCCCAAGAGCCACTTGATGCTGCGTCTGAGCCGCATACGTGTCCCCCTTTTTTCCCGCGTCTTATCCCTTCGCAAACCACCCGAACAGCCGCCGCTTCACAATCTTTTGCGGCTCGGGCACGTACAGGTCACGGCCTTCCACCACGGCAGCGGCGTTCTGAAGAAAGGTTTCCGCCGTCTCGTCGTCGGTCCACGCGCGCAACACCTCGTACGCCTCGGCAATGTGCACGCCCCGCTTTCCGGGACCGTGCGCGTCGCTGGCGATAAGATGGACGAGCTGATGCTCCACCAGCTGGCGGCACAGCTTCTGCACCTCTTTGCCAAACAGCCCCGCCACGCTGGCTGCCGTCAGCTGGGCAAGGGCCCCGCGTTTCACCAACTGATACAGGTGATTGGGCTCTTCGCGGATCTGCCGGTTCCGCTCGGGATGCGGAATCACGGGCACAAACCCGGCCACGGCGAGATCGTACACCAACTGGTCGGCAAAGCGCGGCACGTGGTCATGGGGCAATTCCAACAGGACGTATTTGCCCCCTCCTCCGATGGTCAGGAGCCGTCCAGCGCGCAAATCGTCCACCACTTCGCCGTACACGTGCACCTCTTGCCCCGGCAGGACGCGTACGTTGATCCCTTCCCACCGCAATTCTTTATTCAGCTCGTCAACAGCGCGCTCCACGTCTTCCCGCTCGTTCACGTACACCCCGTTGCGATGGTGCGGCGTGGCGACGATGGCATAAATGCCCTCCGCTTCCGCCTCCCGCGCCATCGCCACCGCGGTGGCCAAGTCCTTGGCCCCGTCGTCCACCCCCGGCAGAATGTGCGTATGGATGTCGATCACAACAATCCCCCTCCCTGTTTCTACGTTACTAAAAATGCGTAAGCAGGGGAATCCTCCCCTGCTTACGCCTTTCGCTTTTCTTCGCCGTAATAGTAGTAGTAATAGCTGTAGCCTTCTTCGTGATATTTGCGCCGGTTGAGCACCACGCCCAAAAGCGGCGCCTGCACGGTCTCGAGCAGGGCCTTGGCTTTTTGCGCCATCTCCCGCTTCGTCTGCCCGGCCGCCACGACCAGCAGCACGCCATCCACCAGCCGCGACAGCACCTGGGCGTCGGTAACGGCGATGACCGGCGGCGTGTCGATGAGCACAAGCTCGTACCGCGCCGACGCTTCCTCCAAAAAACGGGCCATGGCCTGGGAGCCGAGCATTTCGGCAGGGTTGGGCGGGATGGGCCCCGACGGGAGCAGCGTCAACCCTTCAACCACGGTGGCCACCGCCGCTCGCTCCATCGCGCTCGTGCCCACCAACACGCTGGACAAGCCGACGTGGTTGGGCACGCGGAAGACGTGGTGCAACTGCGGCTTGCGCAAATCGGCATCGATCAGCAGCACGCGCTTGCCGGCCTGGGCAAACACCACGGCCAGGTTGGCGATGGTGGTGGTTTTCCCTTCGCCGGGCCCTGTGCTTGTCACCATGAGGCGGCGCAGCGGACGGTCCACCGCTGCAAACTGCAAATTCGTGCGCAGCGTGCGATAGGCCTCGGCCACCGGCGAGCGCGGATCGAGGTGGGTAACCAGGATTCGCGAACGGTCTTCCGGCTGCATCGCCTTCTTCCGCTTCCAGCCGATCATACGCCCTCACCCACCCGCTTTCCGCCTTGGCGCGGCGGCCACTTCCAGTTGCGCTCGCACGCCCGGCACCTTTGAACCGGACACCGCGCGGCGCGGCGATCCGCTCCGCTTTTCGATCACGCCAATCGCGCCCAGCACCGGTAACCCCAATTCCCGCTCCACGTCCTGCTCCGTCTTGATCGATGTATCGAGAAACTCGAGCAAAAAGGCCAGCCCCATCGAAACCATGAGCCCGAGAACAAACGCCAAGGCCATGTTGAGGATGGGACGCGGCTTGACCGGCTTGGCGTCGGGATCCGCCTTAGCTTCGGTGAGGATTTGGACGTTGTCCACTTTCATAATGTTGGTGATTTCCCGCTGAAACGTTCGAGCCACGGCATTGACCACAAGCGCCGCTCTGGCCGGATCGGGATCCTGGAACGAGATGGCGATCACTTGCGAATTCTTCACGGTGGTGATGGACAGCCGATCGCGCAGCTCCTCGGTGGTGTAGCCCACCCCCGGCCAGGCGGCCACCTTGTCCAAGATGCGCGGGCTTTGCAAAATTACCTTGTACGTTTCCACGAGTTTTAGGTTGGCGTCAATGTACTGCGCGTTCAACAGCAGCTGATCGGTTGGCTCCGACTTGTTGACCAACACCTCGGTGGTGGCCTCGTAGACCGGTGTCAGCACAAAAAAGCTGACCACCGCGCTCACCAAGGTGGCCAACACGGTGATGAGAACAATGAGACGCAGCCGCTTGCGCAAAACGGCAAGGAGCTGGCGCAGGTCAATTTCTTGTTCCATGTGCTCCATGGCGGGTCCTCCATATCCCATGCTTCATTGCTTTTCCGTAACGCGTTATTCGACAAAAAAAGCGCAATCCCTTTTGAACGGCCATCCTGTTGTGTCAGATTGCGCGATTTTGGGAAGAAGGGACTAGTTCCAACGCCGCGTTGTGCCAGCGCCACGCCGTGTGAACGATGGCGCGCAGTTCGGTATACTTTGGTTCCCATCCGAGCCGTTTCAGCTTTTTCGCCTCGGCCACCAGCACCGGCGGGTCACCCGGGCGGCGGGGCGCTTCAACCACGGGAACGGTTCGCCCCGTTACGCGCTCCACGGCATCAATCACCTGTCGCACGCTGTATCCCTCTCCGGTGCCCACGTTCCAGCAATCCGTGGGATGACCGTCCAGCAGCGCTTCCAGGGCCACCACATGGGCCTCGGCCAAATCGGAAACGTGGATGTAGTCGCGAATGCAAGTGCCGTCAGGGGTGGGATAGTCCGTTCCAAAGAGGCGAAGCGGCGGCCGGTCAAGGGGCTGATCCTGAGTGGGTGAAT
Organism: Calditerricola satsumensis; assembly: GCF_014646935.1. Classification (GTDB taxonomy): domain Bacteria; phylum Bacillota; class Bacilli; order Calditerricolales; family Calditerricolaceae; genus Calditerricola; species Calditerricola satsumensis. The sequence continues at coordinate 19,642 of NZ_BMOF01000009.1, forward strand.
AACCGAGCAGCTGCGCCACGCGGTCCTCGTCGGGGCAAAGTACGGATCGAATCGCCAGCGGGATGAGATGGGTCTCCGGATCGTGGGCTTCGCCGAGCCATCCGTCCGGATCGGCCCCTGCGGCGTTGAAATAACGGAGGGAAATGGATCGGAATGGATGGACCTCGCCCAACCAGCGCAACGCCTCTTCCAGCATGCGCTTGGACGCGCCGTAGGGATTCAAGGGATGCGTAGGGGTGTCTTCGGCGATCGGAACGCGTTCCGGGATCCCATACACCGCCGCTGTGGAGGAAAACACCACGTACCTGACGCCCGCCACCACGAGTGCGTTAAAGAGGGCTATGCCCTTGGCGACATTCTCGGCAAAATAACGCTCCGGATGCTGCATCGATTCGCCAACAAGGCTTAACGCCGCAAAGTGAACGGCTGCTTCCACGCCGTACTCGTGCACCAGGCGCACCACCAACGCCGTGTCGGCCACATCGCCTTGCACGAAGACAAATTGGGACGACCCTTGCTCCGCTAGACGTCGCAGTCGCTCGATGGCCCACCGGTGCCCCGTGCGCATGTTGTCCAATACGACCACGTGGTAATCCGCTTCCAGCAATCGTTTTGCCGTATGACTGCCGATGTACCCGGCACCGCCTGTGACCAAAATGGTTGGCATGTTCATGCCCCCTACTTTAGTACGCATTTTTATCTCCTAATAACAGAAGCGCTGTTTTAAATATAATTTTTAAATCAAGAAATAAAGATTGCTCCCTTATGTATTGCAAATCCAAAGCCACCATTTCATCGAAATCAAAATTCCCTCTCCCTGATATTTGCCACAACCCCGTACAACCCGGTTTTACCACCAATCTTTTTTTCTGATAATCATTGTATTTTTCCACCTCTCTTGGTAAAGGTGGACGAGGGCCAACCAAACTCATTTCGCCCTTTAATACATTCCATAATTGCGGTAACTCATCGATGCTTGTGCGCCGTATAAATTTACCTACTCTCGTTACGCGCGGATCATCTTTCATTTTAAATATAGGACCACTAGCTTCGTTAAATCTTTTGAGGTCCTTGAGTAACTCCTCAGCATTCATCACCATTGAGCGAAATTTGTACATAACAAAATGACGCCCATTTTTCCCGACCCTTATTTGCTTGAAAATAACAGGCGCTCTCGGATCCTCAATTTTTATTAAAAGAGCAACAATTAGCATGATAGGAGAAAGTACTGTTAAACCTACGATTGCCCCGAAGATATCAAGAATTCTTTTAGAAATACTATTAGCATAACTTGGTACATCAACTTCAACATTATAATTTATATCATCTAACAATGCTGTTACTTTGCTGTTATACTCCATTTCTTATATCACCTCACTTATGTTCAATTATTTTTTACAACAAGAAGATCAAGTCCCCCCTCTAATTTAATGTTTTGGATTAAATGAGGAAGAAGAATAGAATCTCCTGTTTTAATACAAACTGTTTCACCATCCCACTGCAAATAGCCTTCCCCATGCAGGATAATTAAGGTTTGTACCTGGCTAATTATTTTAATTTCTACAGATGATTCTACATGTAATTTACTGATACAAAAATATGATGTCGAAAAATTTAAGTCAGCTTTTGATGCGCGTAGTATTTTCGGTCTATCCTCATTTTTCTTAGCTAGTATGCTCTTTGCTTTATCCCAATGCAATTCACGTGGCTTCCCATCAAGCCCTACCCGGTTCCAATCGTACAATCGATAGGTGATGTCACTGTTTTGCTGTACCTCGACCACCGTTACACCGGGTCCAAGGGCATGTACGGTTCCTGCGGGAAGGTAGATGAAATCGCCTTTTTGCACCGGCACCTTTTCCAGCAGCGATTCCACCGTTCCGTTCTGGAGCGCCTGTTCCCAGTCGTCAACCGTTACATCCTTGCCCAGATAAATGTGGGCGCCAGGCTCGGCATCCACCACATACCAACATTCGGTCTTCCCAAATGGGACGCCTTCCACCTGTTGGGCAAATTCATCATCGGGATGAAGCTGAACAGATAGAACATCTTGGGCCGCTATCCATTTTACCAACCACGGAAACGGTTCTTGTTCCCGACGGCCAAACCAATGGGGAAAACGCTGATACACCTCGGCCAAGGTATAGCCCGCCCACTGTCCGAACCTAATCGGGGTGCTTGCCTCCTCCCGGGTAGAAAGCACCCAAACTTCCCCTACCGGCTCCCGTAAATCAACCCAGGGGAAGTAGCGGGCCAGCGCCGCTCCGCCCCATACGCGCGTTTGCGCCACCCCTTGCAAAAGCAGCGGTTCCATCCCCCTATTCCCCCTCGCATCAGAGATACTTCTCCCATTCCGGATTTTCCTTGAGGCGTTCCACAATCAGTTTGACATCTTGGGCGTTGGCCTTCGGGCACACCAAAAGGGCATCGGGCGTTTCCACTATGATCAGGTCTTTGACGTTGATCGTGGCAATCAGCCGGCCGTTTCCATAGATCACGCAATCGCGCGTGTTCAACCCCACATGCTGTCCCCGGACAATGTTGCCCTGTTCATCGGGCGGGAAAATCGCCCCGAGCGCATCCCAACTTCCTACGTCGTTCCAGCCAAAATCGCCGGGCACCACCACCACATCGTCCGAGCGTTCCAAAATCCCGTAATCGATGGAGATGTCGGGGAGCTGCGGGTAAATGCGCGCAAGCACCTCTTCTTCCTGCGGCGTGTCGAGATAGGGCTCCAGTTCCGCCAGTTTGTTGTACAGCCGCGGCAAAAACCGACGGAAATTCTCCAGAATGACGGAGACTTTCCACACGAACATGCCGCTGTTCCACAAATATTTCCCTGAACGCACATATGCCTTGGCTTTTTCAAAGTTCGGCTTTTCTACAAACTCTTCTACCCGATAAGCCCAATCGCCTACAGGCACGCTCGCATCATAACGAATGTAGCCGTAACCCGTTGCCGGGAAGGTGGGCTGGATGCCAATCGTCACCAGCGAATCGGTAGACGCGGCGATCTCCAAGCAGCGCTTTAAGACCAAAACGAACCCATCGCGATCGGTCACGTAGTGGTCGGACGGAAAGACGGCCAATATCCCGTCGCCATAACGCTTTTTGATCACCAACGCCGCGTAGGCAATGCACGCCGCCGTGTTGCGCCCGATCGGCTCATAGAGCACGTTTTCTTTCGGAATATCGTCTCGGAGCACCTGCTCTAGAACGGCTTGTTGATTTTTATTCGTTACGACAAAGGTTTTGCTCGGTGAAATGACGGAAGAAATGCGGTCAATCGTTTCGTTGATCAACGTATCATTGCCGCTGATGTTCAAAAACTGCTTGGGCATGGCGTGTCGGCTCAGCGGCCAAAACCGAGTCCCGCCGCCGCCGGCCATGATAAGCGAGAACACCTCCATAACACCCACCCCTTTATAACGCGCTCATAAAATCATCTGAAAACACCGTAAAAATAGGCATCATCTCTTACGGACGATTAACCACCGGGAGATTCATCATGCGCAAAGCATCCGCTTTTACCGCTTCGAGCCGTCGATGGGCGTCTGTCTCGTTCTTCCCCGTTACTGAGAAATAGATTTTTAGCTTGGGTTCCGTACCCGAGGGTCGGACCATGACAAAGCCGCGATCGGCAAATCGGAAATGCAACACGTTGGCCTTGCCCAGTTCAAGCGGATACTCCCGACCGGTGGCCACTTCCAGTCCCACGCCCACCTGGTAATCGTCAATATAGGCGACCGGAATACCCCCAAACGAGGTTGGCGGTTCCCGGCGGAGTTGCTCCATGATGGCGGCAATCTGGACCTGCCCTTCCTTGCCGGGCAGCGTTACAGAATGCAAGTCTTCAAGGAAACAGCCACACTTGGCCCATATGGCCTGAAGAGCGTCATACAGCGTCCGTCCATGGGCCTTGTGATACGCTACCGCTTCCGCCACCAACAGCGCAGCCATAACGGCATCCTTGTCGCGCACGAAAGTGGCACCCAAGTAACCGTAGCTCTCCTCATAGCCAAAGAGGAACGTATGCGTCCCTGTTTCTTCAAACTCACGAATCTTGTCGCCGATGAACTTAAACCCCGTGTGGGTGTTGAGCAGCTCCACCCCGTATTCCCGGCAGAGAGGTTCAATCATGTAGGATGTCGCAATGGTTTTGATCACTGCGCCGTTGGGAGGCAGTGTGCCCTTTGCTTTTCGGGTAGAGAGAATGAAATCGACCAGAATGGCCCCCACCTGATTGCCGTTAAGCAAACGGTAGTTGCCGTTCCGGTCTCGCACCATAACGCCCAATCGGTCGGCGTCGGGATCGGTAGCCAAGATCACATCGGACTGCTCCTCGGCGGCAATCCGAAGGGCCAGCTGAAACACCTCGGGTTCCTCCGGGTTGGGGCATTTGACTGTTGAAAAATTGGGATCTGGGTGCTCCTGCTCTTTAACCACAGTAACCGGATACCCCGCCTCGGTCAGCACCGTGCGAACCGGGATGTTTCCGGTACCGTGAAGCGGTGTATAGAGAATGCGGCAGGCGGCTCGCTGTTCCGGAGTCGTGGTTACAAGGCCAAGCAGCCGATCATAGTACTTGCGGTCGATTTCGGGCGGGACCGGCTTGAGGAATCCCTTGGCCCTTGCCTCTTCTTCCGGCATCGGGTGAATTTTGGTGATGTCTTCAATGGCTCGGATGGCGGCTTGGATGGCTGCCGCCCGCTCTGGTGGAATCTGGCCACCATCCTCCCAGTATACCTTATAGCCGTTGTACTCAGGCGGGTTGTGGCTTGCCGTGATGACGATGCCAGCGATGGTGCCAAGCTCTCGAACGGCAAAGGAGAGCATAGGTGTTGGGCGAAGGCTATCCCAAAGGTACGCTAAAATGCCATTAGTGTTTAAGGTAAGGGCCGCTTCCAACGCAAATTCCCTTGAACACTGACGGGAATCGTAAGCGATCACCACGCCGCGAGCGGCCGCTGCTGGACCGAAGGAATGGATATAGTTTGATAGTCCTTGTGTCGCATGACGGACGGTGTACCGGTTTATACGGTTGGTTCCAGCGCCAATGAGCCCGCGAAGCCCGCCGGTACCGAACTCGAGATAGCGGTAGAAGCGGTCTTCGATTTCTTTTCTTTCTCCTATGGAAACCAATTCTTGACGGATTGTTTCATCAAAATATGGATCTTCCAGCCATAAACGGTAGAGTTTCATATAATCCAACTCAAAACACCTCCATATATGGCAAAAAGTCCGGTTAATTATTTCATATTTTTCAAAACTTGCTCTACTACCTCAGAAAATTCTTTGCGGAACCGTGTGACACTGAAACGTTCCGCATTTTTCCTAATCCTCTTGGGGTCGAAGCAATCAATGCTCGCTTCAAACTCTGCTACAGCTTTAATCAGGCTCTCCGGCGTCTGTTCCTCAAAAAAGAGACCCGTCTCACCGGGCAAGACCGTTTCCGTTACCCCTCCTTTTCCATAAGCAATTACCGGTGTACCACACGCTTGGGCTTCTACCGGCGCAATACCAAAATCTTCCTCAGCGGCGAATATAAACGCACGTGCCCTTTGCATATAGTCTCGTAATACATCAAATGGCTGGTAACCTAAAAGTTCTATGTTAGGACCAGCCTTGGATCGAACCTTCTCAAAATCAGGCCCGTCACCTATAACGACAAGTTTTTTATCAGGCATGCGCGAGAACGCTTCTACAATGAGATCCATTTTTTTATAGGGGACCATTCGCGATGCGGTTAGGTAAAAATCTTCTTTATCCATTTTTAGGGAAAAAGCCTCAACATCTACTGGCGGGTAAACAACGACAGCTTCTCGTCGGTAGGTCTTCCAAATTCGCCGAGCTATAAACTTTGAATTCGCCACAAAAACATCTACACCGTTAGCCGTACGGACATCCCACATACGCAACCGGTGCAACATCCAACGTGCTATTAATCCTATTATTCCTTTATCAAGGCCTGACTCCCTCAAGTATTGATGTTGAAGATCCCACGCATACCGAATAGGAGAATGGCAGTAACAAATGTGTATCTGGTCCGGACCGGTTATGACGCCTTTAGCAACCGCGTGAGAGCTTGAAATAATAAGGTCGTAGGATGAAAGGTCAAATTGTTCAATCGCAAGAGGCATAAGAGGAAGATAATGACGATATTTTTTTCTAGCAAAGGGTAAACTCTGAATAAAAGACGTATATACTTTTTTGTTTTGAATAAAATCACGTTGATTTTTTGGTAAAAAATCAACCAATGTAAAAAGATCAGCATTAGGAAAGAGCAGGAGGAATTGTTCTAATACTTTTTCAGCACCAGCATAAACTATTAACCAGTCATGCACAATTGCTATACGCACTTTTCATATCAACCCCTTACGTTATTCACACAAACTATACTACATTACGCTCCTACTTCTTTCAGCACACGCCAGGTTAATTCAGCTGTACGATCCCATGTGAAAAGCTTAGACCGTTCAAGCCCGGATTTTCGCAAGTTTTCCCGGAATATGCGATCTTCCATCACTTTAAGAATTCCCGTCGCAATTGACTCTTCACAATAAGGATCAACCAATAAGGCCGCATCACCGACGACTTCAGGAAGCGCGCTAATGTTAGATGTTATCACCGGGGTTCCACATGCCATAGCTTCTAACGGCGGTAGACCAAAACCTTCATAGAGGGAGGGATAGACAAAGACTTCAGCCCCGCTGTATAAAACAGGAAGGTCTTTGTCCTTAACATAACCTATGAGCCGTACATTAGCAGGCACATGATCAAAACCAAGAGAGCGAAATACTTTTCCGTCGCTACCCGCAACAACCAAATCCACTTCTTGTAGAATAGGTTGAACTTGTTCCCAAGCCATAAAAAGTCTTCGAAGATTTTTTCTCGGTTCTAGCGAGCCAACAACCAAAATATATGGATTCATAAGCCTGAAGCGCAATCTAAGAGAGTAAATTTCTTCCTCAGATGCAGGCTTAAAACGTCGGTCTACACCGTTTGGGATTACAACGATATCCTCTTCTCTTGCACCGCCATATTCAACTAGTTGTTGTCGCGAAAACTCCGATACAGTTATTACCCGAAGTACACGACGCATCAGTCGTGGTAATAGGAAACGATACCACAATGCAAACCTTGGATCAAACCACTCTGGATGTACAAGTGTGGCTGCATCGTGGATTGTTACAACTTGTCGACTAATCGCTAGCGGGCCAGTATTAGCAGGACTCCATAAAAGACGGTTACCTACCTGTAATGGAAGCACAAATTGCTCCCACACATGCCCATAAAATCCACTAGCTCTTCTATGCGGTTTTATACAATCCACTGAATCACCAAACCGAGCCAATAGTTCAAGAGTGTAACGTTGCACACCCGTTACTCTACTATTAAGGTTCCTAATATTAACGATACATCTATACACTATTACTCCTCCCTGAATGTTGGTATTGGGTCCACTACCTCTGTTCCGGAGGATGGATGGCCCTTCCCTCTTTCCGGCCACCCGTTTTTACATCATACTATTAGACTTCACGCATATAAGTTGGCATTACTTTTATTGATCATTTTAGAGTTATCTCTAGTTGAAAAAGTCGCCTTTTGTCTTCCAACTGTAAGTAAGAAAAGCACAACCAGTAGTGCTATAAAAGTAGGGAACGATCTACTACTTGTCCAATAAAGTATACGGGGTAATTCTAATAAACCTATAAACCAGATAGGATATATGAACAATCCAAAAATACTACCCTCTGTAAACCATTTATAAAGAATCCCTGTGATGAAACCAAGCAAAACCCATACGAAAAGGCCTCCAAAAATACCGAAATCGACAATCGGAAGCAGAATACCACTTGGGTTATTAAACTCAGGATTTGCATACAAAAACAGTAATGAATCATATAATTCACTGATATCTACATTTGCTATGTCTGTATACGAAAAAATTTGCTTAAGGACTGGAAACCTCCAAAACCACTCAAAGGTAAAATAAGGTAAATCTAAACCATCTGGAATGCTTTTAGTCAACAAAATTCCATTATTAATAGCAGTTAAGTAATAACCTATCAAACGTTGATAAACAAACTCTCCATACGAGTCCATATAAAATGTATAAGCATTAACCCACGATCGGAAATACTCAAAACTACTAAACAGTCCAATCACAATAGCAACAATTCCAAGTGGTAATAAAGAAACCCACTTAGGACGATTGGTTAAAAGGCGCACATAAACAACTAGCCCCGGAATAAACAGTTCAATTAATGCTAACCGTTCCGAAAAAAAGAAGGCCCGAAGGATCGTCAACCCTAATACAATGAGCAAACCTTTGCAAACTTTTGCCCAACCTTGCCTAACCCCAATATATACAGCCAGAACTATATAACATGGTCCAAATTGAACAAGACTTGTCAAACCAGGAATCGTGCGAAAATATTCCTGCTTAAGGGAATAGATAATCCCTTTTTCTCCTTTTAGTACTCCTTCTGCTAAGCTTATTGAAAAACCTCGGCTATAAGCAGCATAAAACCAGGCACTATAACCAATTAATATAAGAATTAGGAGAACTCGAGCAACGATAATGAGAAATTTATCAGGATTAAATAACAACCACTGGGGTTTCTTGCGTGTCTTAATTCCTAATGCTAATAACAACCCCAACGTGAACATTAGTAGAGTACTAATTGACATAATTGCAGTATCAAAGTCTATCCATTTTGGGGTACCCCAAGCTGAATAATACATCTCATCAGAGGTAACTAGTGCAATTATAATTAGACAACTAGTTCCTAACACATACCAGACAGGATGTAACCACCATATTTTTACTTTCATGTTAATTATCACCTTACCTCAATGATTAACCCTTTTTCACCGTTTTGCTCACTCATTCGCACGTTTTCTCCCTCGACGAGGTTGTGTTATTTTCCTATTTGCATCTTTTTCGTTTAATATCGGGTTACGGAGATGCTACCGAGGTAAAGAGTCGATCAAACTACCATTTATCAGCCAACGGAAGGCCTCCCCTTTTCCCTCGCGGCTACCCTCCCATGTCTCACAGGATCTTGTGCCCACCACATTCCTTCGTCCAACCTGTCGAGGGAGGAGGCCACTTTTGCTCCTAGGCAGGGTCTCAGCCCGAATGGATTCAATTCCTGGCTCTCTGCATGCACAAATGAGTGAGAAGGGATCAAGGCAATTGTCACCCCATCCAGTAATGGCCGGTCGGCTCCACATGCCGACCAAGACGTTCCCCAGCTCGTGATTCGCCCACAGCTTTTGGATCCACTGCAAGAGCACCTCAAACCCTTCAAGACGGTTGTCAAAGGTCAGTGATTCGCCAAGCATTTGTCCGCGCGCCAGTTGATCGCGCGTGCCACGTGTTTTTGGGACGCGATGTCAACGGCGACGATGAGCGTGGAATCGTTAATGGTGGTAAGCTTGCGCTTTTGTGCTATCATAGGGATACTACCTCCTGATTTTCGTGGTGGTGGATGCTTCTTCTGACACCACCACTATATCAGGAGGTTTTCGTTTTGTTCAAACCCCCGTTTGTTTCATTACAGGAATGCTCCTTGAAAAATCACACAAATCGTCCATGTCGAATACAGTACATCACGACTTTGGTCTTCTTTTAAAAACCCATGCCCAAAAAGCTAATCGTCTAGCTACTGAACGGGGAAATAAAACCATGCTCAGAAAATAAGCCATATAAGTCACACGCTTTAGTGGAGAAAGCCACGGATTTACAAAAGTTGCCTTAAGGGCATGGTATAATAACCTTAGAGCAGTATCCATAGAAAAGGGATACTCATCTGGAGCCATACACAGTAATTCTATGCGAGACCTTACGTGAAAAATATTTCTTAGCATAAAATCTGAAGGAATCCTATTTAATTCTCCACAATTATTAAAGTAGTCTCGCAACAGATTTTCCTTTTGATAGTCACGCAATAAATTATCGCGTAGCCGCTTTACAAGCCGCTTTACATCGATATGATCTAAACTACAAAAATAATTGTTGGAATCATGAATCCTATAAAGTCCTAGCGGCTGGTTAAGCGACACTATATCACCATGTAGAACAGACAATAGGTTTAGATAGCCATCCGCACATATACGCCATTCGTTCTCTGGCATTGGAAGAACGGAGTCGAGAAAACTCCTCGCAAACGCGTTACCGCTGGTTGGTGGGTACAGATATGTTCCCGCAGAAAGCAAGATAGGTTTCAAATTGCCAGAATGCATCTGAGAACTCGGTATCACACCCTGCACCATACCATACTGATCCACTATCTTAAGCCGGTATTGCACTTTGCTCAACCCAGTTCGCCACACATTCACTATTTTTCTTACTGTATCTGGAAAAAGTTCATCATCTGCATCCAGAAAAATAATAATATCCCCCCTGCTAACGGCAAACCCCGCATTGAATGCCGAAGCCTGTCCCCCATTTTCTTTTAGGACCGGTACGATGCGGTCTCCGTACTCTGCAATGATCTCCCGCGAATTGTCTATAGAACCGTCGTCCACCACTATGACTTCGGTATGAGGATAAGTCTGGTTCAACGCGCTTTCAATGGCTTCGCGCAGAAAGTGACCGTAATTGTAGTTGTTAATGATAATGCTTACCAGGGGCTTGTCATTCACGACGATGCTATCCCCCTTACCATCCGTATGTAGATTTGGAACTCGCGCCATGTACCTGGCCACAACATGAGCGCAACCATGGCAAGATTGCACGTCCATCCTAGCACGGGTGAAAATAAGGCCAAAACAAACGCGAAGAACCATTTTCCGGCCTTCCGATAAGAAGGCGCATAAACTCTTTTTAAAACATACCAGTGAATAATGGCATAGCTCAATAACGCAACGACCTCAGCCCAACCATATCCAACCAAACCCAATCGTGGTACCAACAAATAGGCCGAACCTGCAAAGAAAACAATGTGGACAATATGAAAAGCAGTGACATCAAGATTATAACGCAGCACGTATAATGCCGACGAGTGAAGATTAAACATCGCGTTGGCCAGGTAGCTGAGCGCAATAAACGGGTAAACCTCCAGGACCGGGAGCCACTGCGGCCCAAACAACAAGGGAACTAACCACGGTGCTGCCCACCCAAAAACCACCAGAATGGGTCCTAACGCCAGAATCTGCAATTGCATGCCTTCGGTTATCGCCTGAGTTAAACGCTTTACATCACCTTGCAACTTTGCTAGCACGGCAATGGAAAGCCGCCAGGTCGCCGACTTTACAAAGCTGAGCGTTTCAACCATTCGAATGGTTAGCGCCACATATCCTACCATTTCCGCACCGCCAAACCGACCAACGATAACGGGATTGACCAGCGTGCGGAGCTGCCATACCCATATCGATGCGGAGTAAGAAAGTCCATAGCCCACCATTTCTCGAAACAAGTTGTGATTCCAGTATAACCGTGGGCGGTATCGCGATGCCCTGTAATACAGGCCGCAGATGAACGTCTGCTGGGCCCACCAGCCGGCTACCGGTGCCCACATACCAAACCCGCTGAAAGCCAGAGGAAGAGCAATCAGGTAGAAGGTAATCTGCCCCAAAAGTTCAATCATCGCAACCTGGCGGTATTGCAAACCCCGTTCTAATCGTGCTAGAGCCGGTAGGCTGAGCAAATTCAGCAAAAGTCCCAAAAAAACCGTTCTGGCAACCGAAGTGAATGTGGGGAGGCGAACCCACGACTCAAGTAATGGCGCCGCAAACCATGCCAAAACGGTAAACATCCCGCCGAGAACCAGCAAAAAGGTAAAAGCCTGATGATAGGCTTCTTCTTTTATCTCGCCTTCCCGCCGGATGAGGTAAACGCCAATCCCCCATTGACTAAGGGAATGGAGGTAAGCGTAAACGCCCAGTACTCCAGCGTATATCCCGTAGGCTTGAGGACCAATCGTTCGGGTAAGTACTAATACCCCGCCTACACCGATCAGCATCCCCAGCCCTTGACGCAGGGCCAAGTAGAAACCTCCCTGAAGAACCTTTGTCCGAAGGCTCATTCGTCTTCCTCCGATGATTCAAGACCCACCAACATTGTAACGTAGTTTTGCTACCTGGTAATGGTTTCTCTCAAAACAGATGAAAAATAATCCAGCGTAATGCGCAAGCCCTTCTCCAGAGGAGTTACGGGTTCCCAATTCAATACACGTTTTGCCTTGCTGATGTCCGGACATCTCTTCCGGGGATCATCGGGAGGCAAGGGTTTATACACAACATTTAATTCGACTCCACAAATTTGGGCAATAAGCCGGGCAAACTCCAGGATGGAATACTCCTCTGGATTTCCGATGTTAAAGACCTCGCCTTTCGTCCCGTGACAGGTCATAGCCCGGAAGATGCCTTCCACCTCATCCTGCACAAAAACGAAGCTCCGCGTTTGAGAACCGTCACCGTAAACGGTAAGCGGCTCGCCTCGCAAGGCCTGACAGATGAAGTTGGGCACCACCCGACCGTCATTGATCTGCATGCGCGGGCCATAGGTATTGAAAATCCGCACGATGCGAACGTCGAGATCGTAACGGCGATGGTATTCCATGGTTAAAGCTTCAGCAAAGCGTTTGCTCTCGTCGTAGCAGGCACGCTCTCCGATTGGATTTACATTACCCCAGTACTCTTCCGGTTGCGGGTGCACCTGCGGATCCCCATAGGCCTCCGACGTGCTCGCCAAAAGAAACTTCGCATTGTGCGCGAGAGCAAGGTCAAGCATTTTCTTCGTACCGATAGCGTTCACCATCATCGTTTCAATACTGAGGCGACGGTAATCCTTCGGGCTAGCTGGGCTGGCCAAGTGCCAGACATAATCGTACTTCAAATCCGGTAACTCCATTTCTCCGGTAATGTCCCCAGCGACAAAGAGAAAATCATTTCGAGAAATGACGTGATCCAGGTTTTTGAGATTACCCGTACTGAGGTTGTCTACCCCCACCACAAAATGTTCTTCAGCCAGCAACCGGTCCACCAGATGGCTCCCCAAAAACCCGGCAGCCCCAGTGATGAGGGATACTGGTTTCTTTTCGTGCTGGAATTCCATTTTCATCTTATCCAAAACCCATCTCCTCCGGTATCTCACCACAAAATTGACTAAATCGCAACCCGTGGATTTAAAGCAAGATGCTGCGATTGGACCCTACTTACTTTGTTGAAGTTATAGGTTCTGTTATAGGTTTTAAAGAAACCTTTGTCTTACGCCCCACACCAATATACGTTAAACCAGCTTCATAGGCACGATTGGGAGAAAACCCATTACGAAAGTCAAAGAGAACAGGCGTTGCCATCTTCTGCGCAACGAGATGCAGATCAAGACCTAAGAACTCCGGCCATTCCGTCAAAAGAAGTACGGCATCGGCACCATCAACACAGGAAAGGGCATCCGACGCGTAGCGAACCCGTTGATCCAGTACTCGTTGGGCTTGGGGCATCGCAATCGGATCATATGCCACCACTTCAGCACCCTCACGAAGCAGGCAATGGATAACGTCAATCGCCGGAGCCTCCCGCATGTCGTCCGTTCCAGGCTTGAAGGCTAGCCCCCAAACCGCAATCCGCTTGCCTTCCAGAGAACCTCCGAAATGCTGAATAACCTTTTCTACCTGGCGAATCCGCTGCTGGCGATTTACCTCATCAACGGACTCCAAAATCCGCAGTTGGTATCCGGCATCCTTGCCCGTTTTGATTAAAGCCTTGACGTCCTTTGGAAAACACGAGCCGCCGTAGCCAATCCCCGCTGCCAAAAAAGCGGGTCCGATTCGCGTATCCGTACCGATTCCTCGCCGTACGCTCTCAATATCCGCACCCACTAACTCACATAGATTCGCGATTTCGTTGATGAAGGAAATTTTCGTGGCCAAAAACGCATTCGCTGCATACTTGGTCATTTCCGCCGAAGCCCTGTCCATTAAGAGAATGCGTTCTTTCGGCACAATTTTCTCGTAGAGCATAGCAACGCGTTCTCCCACTTCGGCGGTATCAGCGCCAATCACAACGCGGTCAGGCTGCATAAAGTCCGTAACCGCCGTTCCTTCACGTAAAAATTCGGGGTTTACGACAACATGAAAGGGGATTTGCACACCTCGCTTGGCTAAAACTGCTGCCACACGCCGTTCAATTTCCACCGAAGTTCCCACGGGACAAGTCGATTTCTGAATAAGAATAAGAGGAGATTCCATCACCATTGCAATTTGCTCGGCCGCTTCAAAGATCATCGAAAGTTCAGCGCCGCCGTCTGCCGCAGTCGGAGTACCAACCGCGAGAAATACGGCCTCTGCTCCTCTTATCGCCTCAATCATACGATCTGTAAAACGAAGGCGACCGGCTGCGACATTGCGTGCAACCAATTCATCAAGGCCCTTTTCATAAATTGGGATGACACCATTATTGAGTAGAGAAATTTTTTCTTTATCACGGTCCATGCAAACGACACGATGACCGAGTTCTGCCAAACACGCTCCTGTAACAAGACCAACATAACCTGTACCAATTACCGCTATGTCCACGACTGTTGTTCCTCCTTATTATCCTTTTACCTCACCCGTTACAACCGCACGCGATCCAACCAACAACTCTTCCAGGAATCTACGAAACGGTGCTCCAACATCTTGCCGTGCAAGCGCCAATTCAACCGTGGCCTGCAAGTATCCTAACTTATCGCCCACATCGTAACGCTTGCTAACTGGCTCATAGGCATATACAGGGGTAGACTGATTCAGCAGCCGCAAGCCGTCCGTCAGTTGAATTTCCCCATTTCGCCCCGGCTCCAGATGTTCGAGGATATCAAAGATTGCGGGATCGAGGACATATCGGCCGATGATGGCTAAATTCGACGGTGCTTCCGTAACCGATGGCTTTTCGATCAAATCGTGTGCATAATAGAGCCGGTTTTCAATCTTTTTTGGTGCGATAATACCGTATCGTGATACGTCATTTACAGGGACCTCTTGAACCGCGATCACCGAACCTCCCACTCGCGAATACACCTCAATTAACTCTGCCAAACAGGGCTTCTCCCCAACAAACACCTCATCCCCAAGCAATACCGCAAACGGCTCGTTGCCAATATGCCGCCTCGCTTGATAAATGGCGTGCCCCAAGCCAAGCGGTTCCTTTTGTCGAATGAAATGGATGTCTGCCAACTGACCGATTTCCTGAACCGTTGCCAATAATTCCTCTTTATTATTTTGGCGAAGGAAATATTCCAATTCAACCGATCGATCAAAATGGTCTTCAATGGCCCTCTTTCCGCGGCCAGTAACGATGAGGATGTCCTCGATGCCCGAAGCAATCGCTTCTTCGATGACATATTGAATAATCGGCTTGTCCACCAGCGGCAACATTTCCTTCGGCTGCGCCTTGGTGGCCGGCAGGAAACGGGTGCCCCAGCCCGCCGCGGGAATGACCGCCTTTCGGACGCGCATCGTAACCCCCCTAACCGAAACCGATTTGGGTTCCTTGCCCGTTCATTGCACAAAGCCCTATACTGGTTCAACACATATATGATGATCAGACGATACCATAAGCAAGGAACCCACCAATCCAAATATCACGTTGAATAAAGAATACATAATTCGTTTCACAATCTAGACGATTTCGGTAGTAAAAACGCCTTTTCATCTTTATCGCGACTCAAGCTGCGTCTGTTGCTCCGACTTGCCGTCCGCCTCTTACGTTACTCCCCGCTCGCCGGCCGGTGCCGGGTCGTGGCAGGTTTCGGTGTGCCCGGTCTTTCGCACTAGCGTTTTGCTAACGGAGAGCCGCTATCTCCGCCGGTCTATCGGAATAGACCGGTACTTACCTTTCTGCCTACACTTTTCATCAATTTTTAATGTAGGCGGTATTCCACCCCTTCCCACGGACCGGGAAATACGTCCTATTCAACACGCATTATACTCCCAGTCCCCTGGATTCGACAAGCCAGCTTTTCCAACCGCCATCCAGCCCGACCCGTATCAGCTCGACGGTAAGCGCCAGCCTTTCCTCCACGGTTGGAAAAGCGGCTTAGCATTCCTATTTTAGTGAGCGCGGCCACGTTGTCAAGAAAAAATCGCGCGATCGTCGACACCGTTCGCCCTTACGCCTCGCGGTCCCCCAACGCGAACATCAGCTCCCCTTCCGCCACAACGGTGTCGCCCACCTTGGCCACGCCGCGCCCCTTGCCGATGCTGCCGCGCACGCGGGTGAGCTCCACCTCCAGCGTGAGCACGTCGCCCGGCTTCACCTGGCTGCGGAAGCGGAAGTTGTCGATGCCGGCAAAGAAGGCGATCTTGCCGCGGTGCTCCTCGGCGGCCAAGATGGCCACGGCGCCCACCTGGGCCAGCGCCTCGACGATCAGCACGCCGGGCATGACGGGGTAGCCGGGGAAGTGGCCCTGGAAGAAAGGCTCGTTCATCGTGACGTTCTTTTGGCCCACGGCGCGCTTGCCCACGTCCAGCTCGAGGATGCGGTCGACGAGCAGGAACGGGTAGCGGTGGGGAATGATCGCCTGAATGGCCTGGACATCCAACATGAGGATCCCTCCTGTCGGTGGCAACGCTTCCTGCAGCTTTTTCGGCCGCACGCACATAGCGGGCGCGGCGCGACTCATACTAGAACTACCCTTGGCTGGCGAGAGGCGAAAGCCAATCCCGCTGGCCGAGGTTGACATAAAGGGGCATCCGGCGCAGGGGCCACGCCATGAGAGCAATGCCCCCGCGTGTCGGGATGCCCTTTGTCACGACGCGCTTCGGTCAGGTTGCGTTGATGCGCTTGTACTTGATCAGGTAATTGAAGCTCGTCACAAAGGAAAAGGCGATAACCGCCCACAGCACGTTTTCCGCGTAGGGGTAATCGAACATGATGAGCAAAAAGGTGATGTAAAAGAGCACGGTGGTCGCTTTGCCGAGGGCGTTTGCAGGGAGGGGCCTCTTGCCGTTGAGGTGAAACAGCGCCGACCCCACGATCATGCCGATGTCCCGCACGAAAAAGACCACCGCCGCCAGCCAGCTGATGCGCCCCGTGAGCACGAAGGACAGGATGACGGCGATCATCATCAGCTTGTCGGCGAGCGGGTCGAGCATGATGCCGATGTCTGTCACCTGCTTGTACTTGCGGGCCAGGTACCCGTCGATGATGTCGGTCAGCCCCGCGGTGAGGAGCACGACAAAGGCCCACTGCGTCGCGTAGGGATGGCCCGAAAAAAACACCACGAGGTAGAGCGGGACGAGGGCAAAACGGCACAGGGTCAGCAGGTTGGGGACGTTCATCGATGAAACCCTCCCTCGCGAATTCCCAACACGCTCGCGTGGGCGCGACGCCCCTCGCGAAAGGCGGTGGCCGCACCCGGGAGCGAACCGCTTTCCATTATACTACACCGCATCTCCGCGAGGGGAAAAAAGGCGATTCCCTGCGAAGGAAGGAACAATGAGCGCCTTCAGCGGCGCATCTGGTTGGCCAAACTCCACATCTCGCTGGCCATCTGCAGCGCGCGCACGTTGAGCTGGTAGGCCCGCTGGGCGGCCAGGAGGTCGGTCATCTCCTTCACCAGCTCCACATTGGAGCCCTCCAGCATGCCTTGGCGGATGGCGACACGCAGGCCATCCCCCGCACCGTTCGGATTCACCGGCACCAGTTCGCTTTCGTCGGCCGCAAAGCGGTTTTCCCCGACCGATCGCAGCCGTTCGCCGGTGGTCACCCGCCACAGGCCGATGCGCATGCCGGTGTCGATCGTCTGCCCGCCGCGCGTCACGAAGATACGCCCGGCCGCGTCAATGACGAGGTCGCGTTCGCTCACCGGCCGCCCCGACGGAAGCGGATCGAGCACGACGTACCGATCGGGGTCCCCGGGCGCGCTCCCCTGCCGCACGACAAAGTCGCCCTGCGGCGTGACGAGGGCCATGCGTCCCGAACCGTCGGGGAGGGGCGACAGGTGGAACGCCCCGACGCGGGTGAGGGCGCGGCGCACGACAGGTCGGCCGCTTTCGTCGACCACGGCTTGCCCGGCCGCGTTCCGCACCGGCTGTTCGACGAGGAAAAAGCCGTCTCCCTCGATGGCGAGGTCGAGGGGCCGGTTCGTCTGCCGGAGCGGACCGAGCGTCAGCTGAAGCGGCGTGGCGGCCAGGTGCACGCCGTAACCGACGCGGAGGCCCGGGGGCGTGCGCCGCCCGGCTTCCCGCGCGTGGTCCGGCTGGTTGTTCACCGAAGAATAGAGCAGCTCGGCAAACACGGCGTCGCGTCGCTTGTATCCCGGCGTGTCGAGATTGGCCAGATTGTGCGCCGTCACGTCGATGCGCTCCTGCAGGGCGCGCAGGGCGCCCGCGGCAATCAGGGCGGATGTGTTCACGTACGCGCCACCTCGCTCATACTTTGCCCACTTCGCCGAACAATTTTTCGAGGGTCTGGTCGTAGGCCTGCACCACGCGCTGGTTGGCCTCATAGGCGCGCAGCGCTTCCATCAGGTCGACCATCGTCTGGGCCGGATCGAGGTTCGACGCCTCGTAGAAGCCCTGTCGCACGCCGCCCTGGGCGCGCAGGGCTTCCCGCAGGCGCGCCCCCGCCGCCGTGGCCGGATCAAGGGGCACGAGGCGGTCTTCGTCCCCTTCCCAGCGGTAGTGGCCGTCCCCTTCGCGCACCATGCCGTGCGGGTCCATGGCCGCCACCAGGCCGAGCAGGCGGTCGACGAGGGGCTGGCCGCCCGGTCCGCGAACGAGCTGGCCGCGGCCGTCGACGAGGCGCACGCGCCCGTCGGCGTCGACGCGCAGCTCGCCGGTGGCGTAGGCCGCCGCCTGCGCGGGATCGGCCGGGTTGTAGAGGCGAATCGGCGCACCGGATGCGTCCAGGACGCGCGACCCGCTCGGCGTGGCCAGGTACCCGTCCGCGTCGACGGCAAAGCGCCCGGCACGCACGTAGCGCACCGCGCCGTCGGGCCGCGCAACGGCGAAAAAGAGTGTCGCTTTCTGCGGCACGCCCCCTTCCGCGAGGGTCAGGTACAGCCGGTCGTCGTACAGGGCAAGGTCGAGGGGCGAGCCCGTCTCCACCAGATCGCCCTGGCGAAAATCGCCGATGCGCTCCTGCACGTACACGCCGGTGGTCAGCGGGCCAATGACGGCTTGTCCCATCGCCAGACGCTGAGGAATGGCCGCGGACCCGATCTCCCGGGTGCGGGCCAGCAGCATCTCCGGAAAGGCCCGCTGCACCGGGCGTTCCACTTTGTATCCCGGCGTCTGGGCGTTGGCCGCGTTGAGCGCCAGCGTTTCATAGCGGCGCTCCTGCGCCACCATGCCCGATACGGCCGTGTACAGACCGCGGATCATGCGATTCCCCCCTAGGCTCCCCACAACCCGATGGGGCAGGCTTGTCCGTTCCCCTTGCGCCCGTCCGGTGGCAAAGCCAGGCTGCGCGCTGCTCTCGGTTTGGGTCTCGTCAACCTTGTCCTCGACCATCGTAACAGAAGAGGCGGTGACGACATCCCCAACGAACGGCGACATCGGTGGTTCCACCGCCTAAAACGCATGCCCGGTTGCCGCCCGGTTTCGCGCGCGCCATGTCGGCGCCGACAGCGGAATGGGAAACATCATGATGGATATTCGCTGTCGTGTAGGAAATTCCTCTTTTTTCTGCCCCCGAACCCTCACGATCGGCTTTGCGCCTGGGCGTCCGTTCCCTGCTGCTTCTTTTCCCCTTTGCCCTTGTACTTGATCTTGGTCGCTTCCCCTCCGCGAATGTGGCGAATGGACTTGTGGTATTCGAGGATTTCCTTCACTTGATTGGCCAGCTCGGGATTGATCTCCGGTAGGCGCTCGGTTAAATCCTTGTGCACGGTGCTTTTCGATACGCCGAACTTTTTGGCAATGGTGCGAACCGTGTTTCGGGTTTCCACAATGTAGCGCCCGATCTTGAGGGTTCGCTCCTTGATGTAATCGTGCACGCCCCTCGCCTCCCTCGGGTTGTGGGTTTGGTACAGTATATTGGCGATGGGCGCGCGGTATTCGATTTTCCCCAGCCAGACAAGCGATTTCGGCGGTTTGCGCTGTCCGGGGACGTGCTGGGGTAGCTGGAAAAGAAAAGCCCCTTTCCTGAACAAGGAAAGGGGCGTAAAAGGATGGAAAACGGTTAGGGGTTCCACAATGCTTCATCATGATGGCCACATTTCATTTTTCCACATCATCCGTGTTTTCCTTCAGGCTGTCCAAGAAGGCCTTTAATTCCTTCCTTGTTTTGATCGGGCCGATCGTTTTCCCCGCCTCATACGCCTTATCTGCTTCCCGTTCCCATTTTTGCCATTGCTCTGTCCAAAAGTAACCTGCTTTTTTCACCTTTCCCCCACCCTTTCCCGTTGCTACAAACATCTTATGCCTCCCCTCTTTCAGAATTAAAGCATCGATCCCTGTCAATCACGAAAGCAATCATCCCGAAAACAATGGAAAAGCCCACGTGGGCCGTTTTTGTTAACATTCTTCCTCAAATAATAATGTATCAAGCAAATCAATCAACTGCCCTGTATTATAAATTTGCAAAAATGATCGTATTTCATCAAAATCTTTATCTTGACTCCAGATGGGACAGTTTAGATAAAGAGCAAGCGCTGCGGTTGGAATATCATCGGGATCACGGTTGCCTAAATAACGCTTCGCTACGTCCCATGCCTCGCTCTCCTTTGGCGCTTGAGCTATACGCACTGGAACAAACGCCCATACGGAATAAAGATGGTTCAAAGTTAAACCCTTCTTTTTAAGTTTTTTATTTTCTGAAAAAACAGGAATATACTCCTCTACTTCTTTATGTACATCCGGAGTTGCATAAAGAATCGGTGCACAAGGGTGATTGACGACCCTTCGTGCACCTTTGCCCCCAATCACAATGGACAAAAGGACATTGGCATCAACAACGAGTTTTTCGATGCGCCTCAAAATCAGCCAATACCTCCTCTTCGGTCACCCCGGCCTCGCGCAGGATCTTTTGCACGCGATCGACCATACGATTATACATCGCTTTCTTGAATTTATCCGCTACAGCTACTTTCTTTGCTGGAAAAGCAAGACCGGAACGTACCACTTGAACACGTTGCCGCTTACGCCCACTCACCTGGCCTAGGGTTTTCACAACCCCCACCTCCCTAGTGCAGTTATTATATCACAATAGTATATCACTGCATGACGACTTGGTTACCTTCATCTGCTAGTGAACGCCAAAAAGCCCGCACGGACACTTCCGCGCGGGCCTTTCCGGATTACGACGGTTGGCCGGCTTGCGTGAGGTACTTTTGCGGATTGACCGCTTCGCCGTTTTCGCGAACCTCGAAATGGAGGTGCGGGCCCAACTCCTTCTCCAGCGCGCTTCGCCCGGCCTTGCCGATGACGTCGCCCTTCTTCACCTGGGCCCCGCTCGCCACCTTGACGTCCTCGAGGCTCATGTAGACAGTGGTCAGCTTGTCGTTGTGGCGGATTTCGACGACGTAGCCGACGAGGGGATCCTTCTCCACCCGCGTCACGGTGCCGTCGGCTGCGGCGAGGACATCAAAGGGCTTCTTGTCGGCCGTGGCCAGGTCGATGCCCGTGTTCGGGCGATAGGTGTTGTCAAACTTGACCAGGGCGCTGGCTTGTGCCGCTTTGTCGGCCTTGTCGTCGAAGAAGCCGCGCACCACCGACACGGACACGCCCGCCGGAACCGGCCACGAAAGCTGCGTCGGGGCGTTCACCGGCACCGTTTCGCCCGGCTCCTGGGCCGTCGGATGCTGCGGACCCGTCACCTCGACGCCGCCTTCGCCCTGCTCCTTGCCCTCGTCGATCACGTAGCTGTCCGGGTTCGGATACCACACGATGAGGGCCAGGATGAGAGCGGCCGCGACGAGGTACAGCGCCGGGAACGTCCACTTCTTCTTCAAAAAGGCTTTCCACCGCGACGGCGCCTGGGCCGTCGTTTTGACGTCCGTCTGGGACAGGGGGGTTTGATTCGTTTGCTTATCCATGTCCATCACCTCAGCAACCAGTTTCGACGGTTCGAAACCGGTTTATACCTGAGGTGTAAAAAAGCAAAGAAGAAGGAGCCTGCCCCCTGTGCCCGTTACGACGCGCGCGCCGGCTGGGCGCCGTTCCGTCCGTTCAGCCAACGCGCCGCCGGCTCGATGCGCACGCCGCGGTAATAGTGCTGCAGGATTTCCTCCGCCGTCTTGCCGGAGCGCGCCATGCCCTGCGCCCCCCACTGGCTCATGCCGACGCCGTGCCCGTACCCCCGGGTGTGAAAGACGATCTTCCCGTCGGCGACGGTCCATGAAAAATGCGTCGAGGGCAATCCCAGCCGCTCGCGCACCTCCCGCCCGGTGAAGCGCCGGTTCCCGAAGCGCACCTCGGCCACGTTCCCGCCCGCCGTGGTGCGCTCAACCGCCGCCCAATCGGACCGCTTCTCTCCCGGGTAGGGAAGGTCTGAAAGTCCCATTTTGCGCGTAAATTCTGACCAGGGGAAGGTGACCGTTTGGCGGAAGCGGGGGCTCGCCTCGTCCCACGGCGACGGGACGCTGCGGAGGTACGGAAGCGGCCGGCCCCAGTAGTCGGCGGCGCTTTCCGTCTTCCCGCTGGCCGTCGAGAAAAAGGCGGCCAAGATCGGCTCGCCGTCGTAGGTGAGGATGAGCCCCGCCGTCTCCTCTACGGCCCGGCGGATGCGCGCCCACTTCCACGCAAAATCCGCCCCCCAGGCGGCACGCAGCTCCCTCGGATCGCGGTAGACCTGGTCCTGAACGGTGTCGGTGACGTGGGCATTGCCGGGAACCGGCGGCTTCGGATCCTGCAGCAGCCGATGAACGACAAAGGTGCGCGCGGCGAGGGCCTGGGCCTTGAGCGCCTCCAGCTCAAACTCCGCCGGCATTTCCGCCGCCACCACCCCGGCCACGTAGTCTTCCAGCGGCACCGTATCGACGCGGTTCGCCTGGGCGCGGTACACGCGGACATCAAAGGCGACGGGATGGGGCGTGAGGCTGGACGAACGTTTCGTCGCGGGGGCCCCCCATTCCGCCGAGCCGGGGCCCCAGACGAGCACCAGCGCAGCGGGAAACACGAGCACGAGCATCGCGGTCGCGACAAACGCCAGCGCGACCAAGAACGCCTGCCGGGAGACCAACACCGCCGCAATGCGCCGGATCCCCCGCCACCAGCGCAGCCGCCGAAGCGGAAGCGCCACCTCCGACCGGCGGGCATAGGCCGGCACGCGGTCCGGCGCGCGGAACCGATGCGAACGAACGCGCCACAGGCGGGTCGACCGCCGGTGCGCCATGCGCGTCCCTCCCTCCGGTGGACAGCCAGGTGTCTTCATCTCTATGCCACCGGCGGGCGCCGTAGAACGGCCAACACAAAAACGGCCACACGTGATAAAGCGATTCGAAACAAAAGGAGACGGTTTGTCATTCACCATCTTTCGATTCAGAAACTTCTTGGATAAATGTTTTTACTTTCTTCTTCAAATTCGGCAACTCCGTGTTCACCACGCGCCACACAATGTCCGAATCAATTCCAAAGTATTCGTGCACAAGAATGTTACGCATTCCGATTATTTTGTTCCATTCGACTTCAGGATGCGCGTCACGGAACGATTTGGATAACATCCGCACCGCTTCGCCGATGATCTGGAGGTGATGCACGATCCAGGTTTGGATTAACTCACTCTGGCGAAATTGCTCCTCTCCGTACACCAAATATTTCTCAATTCGCTCAATGGCTTCAAGGATATGCCAAAGTCGGTCGCGATCCTTCACAAGGGTACGGCCTCCCTTAGCGCGCGTTCGCGTACCGCATCACGCAAGCTCTTAACGGTAAACACTTCGACTTTTACACCCAGTGTTTCGTTCAAGTCATGCCATAAACCGCCTAGGTCAAACAAACTGCGATCAGGTTCCAGTTCAACAAGCAGGTCAATATCGCTGTTTTCATCCGCCTCGCCTCGCGCAACTGAACCGAAAACACGTACGTTTTTCGCGCCATACTTGTCACAAATGCGCAAGATTTCATCACGGCGAGATCGAAGCACTTCGGCCGGATTCATGGTTGATCTCCTCCACTTGCTATTTTACCAAAAGACAGTCGACTTGTTTCTCTTAGCAAAAATGGAAATGCCCAATGGCTTCGATTTGCCCATCGAAGCCATTGGGCCAGCTTCCATCGCGCGTCACGCCAAATGCGGATAGGCGCGGGTGGAGGGGGCGGCCGCATCGGGTTCCGACACGCGCGCGATGTCGGCCCCGAGGCGGCGAAGCTTGCCCACCAGGTCGACGTACCCGCGGTCGATGTGGTGCAAGCCCGTCACTTCCGTCTCGCCGTCGGCCGCCATCCCGGCCAAAACAAGGGCGGCTCCGGCGCGGAGGTCGGTGGCGCACACCTTCGCCCCGCTGAGGCGCGGCACACCGTCGATAATGGCCGACCGGCCCTCGATCCTGATCTGCGCGTTCATCCGTTTCAATTCTTCCACGTGCATGAAGCGGTTCTCAAAGACCGTCTCCGTCACCGTGCTGGTCCCTTCCGTTACGGCGAGCAGGGCCATCATCTGGGCCTGCATGTCCGTCGGAAAACCGGGATACGGCAGCGTTTTCACGTCGACCGGGCGCAAGCGGCCCTCGGCCACGACGCGAATGCCGCCGTCCTCTTCTTCGACGTACACGCCCATCTCCGACAGCTTCGCCGCCACCGCGCGCACGTGGTCGTAGATGGCGCCTTCGACCAGCACGTTGCCGCGCGTGATGGCCGCCGCGACCATGAACGTTCCCGCCTCGATGCGGTCGGGAATCACCGTGTGCGTCGTCCCGTGCAGGGCCTCGACCCCGTCGATGCGGATGGTGCCGGTGCCCGCCCCGCGCACCCGGGCGCCCATGGCGTTGAGGAAGGTGGCCAGATCGACGATCTCCGGCTCCATGGCCGCATTCTCGATCACCGTCGTGCCTTCGGCCAGCGTAGCCGCCATCATGATGTTCTCCGTTGCCCCGACGCTGGGCACGTCGAGGTAAATCCGCGTCCCTTTGAGCCGGCCGTGGACGCGCGCCTCGACAAACCCGTGTCCCATCTCGATCGACGCGCCCATCGCTTCAAAGCCCTTCAAGTGCTGGTCGATGGGGCGGCTGCCGATGGCGCACCCGCCGGGCAGGGCAATCCGCGCGCGACCCAGCCGGGCCAATAGGGGGCCCATCACCAAAAACGACGCCCGCATCTTGCGCACCAGCTCGTAGGGCGCCTCGTATCCGTCAAGCGACGTCGCGTCGACCACCAGGCGATCGCCGAAAAACGTCACCTGCGCGCCCAAGTGGCGAAGCACGTCGCTGATCGTGTACACGTCATCGAGGGCCGGCGTTTCGTGAATGACGCTCTTCCCCGTCGTTCCCAAGATGGTCGCGGCGATGATCGGCAGGACGGCATTTTTCGCGCCATGAATCCGAACGCGACCGGTGAGTCGATTGCCTCCGCGGACGATAATCTTATCCAAATTTCGTTCCCTCCGCGTCCCGTGATTCTCTTCCCACTTCATTAGTATTCGACGAAGATGAGGGGGGTTCCGACGGTGACCCCCACCCCGCCATCGCCTTGGGGACGGGAAGCGGCCACCTGAACGTTCATCTCCCCGCCCCCGGTCCGCACACCCCCAAAAAGCAGCGGGCTGGTTCCGGAAACGCTGTACATCGCGTCGTCCACAGCGGCTTCGACGACCGTTGCCCGCAGCGCACGCAACACGGCCGCCGTCGCCGCCTCGCGGAGGTCGCCCTGCCCCTTCCCCGTCCATTCACCGCGCAGCGCGATGTCGAGGTGCGCCGGAAGCCCTTCGGCGGCAAGCCACGCGGACAGGCGCTGCGCGTCGCGGCGCACATCCGCCGCCCGGAGCGCCTGGCGCGTCCAGTTCACCGTCACCACGCGCGCGCCGCCGGGACCTTCCAGGGCCACGACGTGAACCGTAACGCCCTTCTCCGGCTCGGCCGTGGCACGCAGTCCCGCCCATTCGTGCCGGACAAGGGGCGTGACGGTCATCCGGGCCGTGGGGATCACCCGCTGCTGAAAGCGCGCCAGCAGCGCTTCCGGACGGTCCGCGCGCGTTCCAGCGTCCACCTGCCGGTACGCATGCAGCGTCACCTCGCGCGGGGCGACGCCGGCGGATGCGGCCGCGTCCCACAGGCGTTGGACGTTTTCTGTCCCTCCGGTGTCGCGACCGGCCCACCCGGCCAAGAAAAGCGCCAGGGCCCACCCCATCAGCGCGGCTGTGACGGCTTTCCCCCATGCCTTCCCCATACCGGCTCTCCTCCCCGACCGTTCCACACGTTCGTTATTGTTCAGTGTGGACGGCCGAGCAGGCGCCTATACCCGGGGATCACGAAAAGAGGGTGTGCAACAGGAGCGACCACCCGAGGTAATCGGCCAAAAACGCGGCCACGTTCGAACCCACGAGGAGCGCCAGAAACACGATGAGCAGCTTGGCCTGGGGGCTGTCCGGACGGCGGAGAAACAGATCCCACTTCACCGCTTGCAGGGCCCACCACGCCAGGCCGATGCACGCCAGCGAGAGCACGATGTTCACCAACGCGTTGAGGCCCATGTCGTTCCCCACCGTCCGCCCCCCTTTCGGCCGTTGTCCGCCAAACCAACTCGTCATCTTATTATACCGTAACGCTTTCGAACAGGAAACAAAATTTCACCAAACCGTCGGTTTTTCCCGTCCGCGCGTCCGGATGCGCGACAACGCGTGAGCCGCGTCCCAAGGCACCGCCGGCGCGGCCGCTTTCGGCTTCAACCGGGAAAAAAGCGGCGTCCTTCCCGGAAGAAGGACGCCGCCTGCGCTAGTCGGTCAGCGGCATAAACATCTCGGCGAAGGCGAAGGTGTGGGCGAGGAGATCGAGGGCGGGATCGGGCAGAAGGCCCAGCAGCACCGTTCCCGCCGCCGAGAGGGCGATGACCGTCCCCACCGTCGGCGGGACGCGCACGGCCGCGCCGTCCTCCTCCCCGGTGCGCAAGAACATTTGCCGGATCACGGCAAAGTAATACACGAAGGACACCACGCTGGTCAGGACCATGATCGCCGCCAGCGCATACATCTCGCGGCCCACGGCGCTGAGGAAGAGGTAGAACTTCCCGATGAATCCGGCGGTAAGGGGCAGCCCGGCCAGCGACAGAAGGAACAGCGTCATCGCCGACGCCAAAAGGGGCGCGCGGCGAAAGAGGCCGGCAAAGGCGCGCAGGTCTTCCGAGCCGCGCGCGCGGGCGACGAGCTGGATCACGGCAAAGGCGCCCATGGTCATGAACAGGTAGGCGACGAGGTAGAACACCATCTGGCTGAACACCATCGGCGTCAGCGCGGCGACGGGCACGAGGAGGTACCCGGCGTGGGCAATGCTCGAGTAGGCCATCATGCGCTTGACGTTGGTCTGGCGCAGGGCGACGGTGTTGCCGATGATCATCGACGCCGCGGCGACGGCGCCGACGTACGGGCTCAGCTCGGAGAACAAAAGCGGCGTGCCGTCCAGCGGGTTGGACAAGCCGAGAAACACCGTCAGGAGCAGGCGCAGGAGGAGGGCGAAGCCGGCGGCCTTGGACACGACGCCCAAGAAGGCGGTCACCGGCGTCGGCGCGCCCTGGTATACGTCGGGGGCCCACATGTGGAACGGCGCGGCAGCGATCTTGAAGGCCACGCCGACCACGAGGAGGAAGAAGGCCACGTACACGAGGTAGTCGTTCCCGCTCACGTAGGCGTCGCGAAGGCCCTCCCCGACCGCAAAGAGGTTGGTCGAGCCGGTCAGCCCGTAGAGGAAGGACATGCCGTAGAGGGTGATCGCCGAGGCGATGCCGCCGTTCACGACATACTTGAAGGCCCCTTCCACCGCCGGCAGGTAGCGCCGGCGCAGGGCGACGAGGATGTACGACGACAGGACCAACACCTCGAGGCCGACGAACAGCACGATCAGGTCGGCCGCCGAGGCGAGCATCATCGCCCCCAGGAGGGCCGTGAGGAACAGGTAGAAATACTCGCCGCGGTCGCGGATCGCCTTCGCGCCACCGCTCGCTTCCCCGCCCGGCCCAACGTCGGCCACCGCGAGGAGCAGGGCAAAGGCCGCGCCGGCCAGGAAGACGAGCTTGAAGGCGTTCGCGAAGTCGTCCACCCGGTACATGTCGTACAGGATGTGCGTCGGCTCGGCGTGCACGTTCCGCCACACGAAGAAGGCGGCAACGAGAATGCCGGCCAGCCCCAGCCAGGCCAGCGGGCGGCGGTCGCGGTCAGCGGGCAGGAGCAGGTCGAGAAGCGCGAGCAGCGTGGCCGCACCGAGGATGACCAGCTCAGGGGCCATCGCGCCCCAGTTCCAGTCGAGCACGTTTTTCATCGCTTCGTCCATGGAGCATCACCCTCCGATCCGCCCGGGCAGGGCTGCGGCCAAGGTTTGCACGGCATGGTGGAGCACATCGCCCAGCACGGCCGGCCAGACGCCAAGGAGCACGATGAAGGCGAGGAGCACGAGCATCGGCACCACCTCAACGGCGGTGGCGTCGCGCAGCCCGGCCAGATGCTCCGGCGTCGGGCCGAAGGTGGTGCGGAGCACGGCCCGCAGGAGGTACGCCGCCGCCAGGACGATGCCGAGGGCCCCCACCGCCGCCAGGGCCGGCTGGACGCGGAACAGGCCGAGGAAGGCGAGGAATTCGCTGATAAACCCCGACATCCCGGGTAGGCCCAGCGAGGCCATCGCCGCGGCCAGCAGCATGCCCGAGGCGACGGGCATCGACTTGGCCAGGCCGCCCATCTCCGTCACCGTCGACGTGCCGGTGCGCTCCCAGATCACGCCGACCAGGAGGAACAGCAGCGCCGAGATGAACCCGTGGGACACCGCCTGGAACACCGCGCCGGTGAACCCCGTCGCGTTCATCGCCGCCAGGCCCAGGAGCACGATGCCCATGTGGCTGATGGACGAGTAGGCAAAGACGCGCTTCAGGTCGCGCTGCACCAGGGCGAGCACCGCGCCGTACAGGACGTTGACCAGTCCCCACACGGCCAAGAGCGTGGCCAGCTTCGCGGCCACCTCCGGGAAAAAGCCGACGCCCATGCGCAACAGCCCGTAGGCGCCCATCTTCAGCTGGATGCCGGAGTGCAGCATCACCACAGGCGGCGGCGCCTGCACGTGGACGCGGAGCATCCACGTGTGGAACGGAAAGAGAGGCAGCTTCACCCCGAAGGCAACCACCAGGAGCACGAAGAGGACCAGCGCCAACGTGTCGGACAAGAGGGGCAGCGGCGCCCCCTGAGTGAGCGCCTTGGCCACGCGGGTGAAGGACAGGTCGCCCACCCGCACGAACAACGTCAGGATGGCCAAGAAGAGCAGCGCCGACCCGACACCGTTGTAGACGAGAAAATGGAGGGCGGCCTTCTCCCGCTCGAGGTAGCCCCACTTCGAAATGAGGAAGAACATCGGGATCAGCGTCAGCTCGAAGAAGAGGAAGAACAAGAACAGGTTCTGGCTCGTGAACACGCCGAGCATGCCCACTTCCAGCAGGAGAAAGCAAACGAAGTAGGTTTTCAGGTTCTGGCGGACGTGCACCGACGCCGCCGCCGCCATCGCCGTGACGAGGGTCGTCAGCAGGACAAGGGGCAGCGACAGGCCGTCGACGCCCACTTCATAGTCGACGGGAAAGGCCATGTTCCCCACCGGGATGGAAAACCAGCGCACCTTCTCGGCAAACTGCAGCCCGCCCTCCGGCGCAAAGTTCGCGTACAGCACAAAGGAGAGGGCCAGCGGCACGAGGGTGGCCAGCACGCCGATGGCGCGAATCAGGGCCGTTTGGCCGCGCGGCACGACAAGCAGGGCCAGAACCCCAACAAGGGGCGAAAAGGTCAAGAGCGTCAGCAGGTGCCCATTCATCGCCAGTACCCTCCCGCCAGCGTCAGCCCGACGACCAAGAGAACGAGTCCGCTCACGGCCACCAGGCCGTAGGTTTGCAACTGCCCGTTCTGCATCCGCTGCCCGACGCGCCCGACGCCCGCCGTCAGCTTCGCCACGGCGCGCACCAGTCCGTCAACGGCGTAGCGGTCAACGGCGTCCAGTGCCGTTCCAAGGGCCAGCAGTGGGCGAACCAGCGCCCGATCGTACAGCTCATCCACGTAGTACTTGTGGACGAGCACGCGGTAGAGGCCCGGAAACCGCCCGGCCACCGCCGCCGGATCGCGGGCGTCGCGCCGGCCGTAATAGAGCCAGGCCACGGCGATGCCGGCCAGCGACACCACCGTGGTGAGGACCATCACCCACAGGGCGTGCTCCGGCTCAGCCACCGCCGCCGGCAACCCCTGCGTCAGCCAGTCGGAAAAGCCCACCAGCGACACGCCACCGGCGACAACGGACAGCACGGCCAGCACGGCCATCGGCCCCGTCATCACCGCCGGCGCCTCGTGGGCGTTGGCGTGGCGGCGCGGCTGGCCCGCGAAGACGAGGAAAAAGAGGCGGAACATGTACAGCGCGGTGAGGAACGCCGCACTCAGCGCCGCCCAGAACCAGATCGGCGACGCCCCCGACCAGGCCGCCAGCAGGATGGCGTCCTTGGAGAAGAAGCCAGACAGCGGCGGCACGCCGGCGATGGCCAGGCAGCCGATGAGGAAGAAGGTGCCCGTCGCCTTCATCCGCGCAAAGAGGCCGCCCATTTCGCGGATGTCCTGGGTGTGCACGGCGTGGATGACGGCCCCGGCGGCGAGAAACAGAAGCGCCTTGAAGAAGGCGTGGGTCATCAGGTGGAAGATCCCCGCCGCGTAGCCGGCCGCCCCGAGGGCCAGCATCATGTACCCGAGCTGGCTCACCGTGGAGTAGGCCAGGACGCGCTTGATGTCGGTCTGCACCAGGCCGATGGTGGCGGCAAAGAGGGCCGTGAACGCGCCCACCCCGGCCACCACATCCAGCGCCGCCGGCGACTGGGCGAAGAGGGGAAACGTCGCCGCCACAAGGTAGACGCCGGCGGCCACCATCGTCGCCGCGTGGATCAGGGCGCTGACCGGCGTGGGGCCCTCCATCGCATCAGGAAGCCAGGTGTGAAGAGGAAACTGGCCCGACTTGCCCATGGCCCCGAAGAAGATGAGCAGACAGGCCAGGGTGATCTGCCACGGCGCCAGCGTCCCGTCCTGCGCGGCGCGGAAGACATCGGCGTAGTCGAGGCTGCCCGCCCACCAGAACAGGAGGGCGATGCCGATAAACAGCCCGAGGTCGCCGACGCGGGTGACGAGGAAGGCCTTCTTCGCCGCCGCCTTGGCCTCCGGCTTGAAGTACCAGAAGCCGACGAGCAGGAACGAGCAGACGCCGACCAGCTCCCAGAAAATGTACAGCTGCAGGAAGTTGGGCGACAGCACGAGGCCGAGCATGGAGAAGGTGAAGAGGGCCAGGTATTGGTAGAACACGGCGATCCGCTCGTCGCCGGCCATGTAGCCGCGGGAGTAGACGTGGACGAGAAAGCTGACCAGCGAGACGATGACGAGCATCAGGGCGTTGAGGGGGTTCACCTCAAACCCCATCGTGATCGTCCTCTCGCCAACCGTCAGCCACTCCCACACGCGCGTCGCACCCGCGCCGGGCGCGCGCATCTCCCACAGCACGGCGAGCGACAGGACGAAGGCGCCGAACGTGGCCACGATGCCGAGGTAGGCCGCACCCGTCCGCAGCCGGCGCCCCACGGCGGTGATCACCGCGAAGGCGAGCAGCGGGAGAAGCGGGATGAGCCATGCGTTTTGGATCATCGAATCACCTCTTCAAGGTGTCCATTTCGTCCACGTTGACCGTGGCGCGCCTCCGGTACAGCGCGATGAGGATGGCAATCCCCACCGCCACTTCCGCCGCGGCGACGGTGATGTTGAACAGGGAGAACACCTGTCCCGCGATGCCGGGCTGGGGTCCGTACTTGGCAAACGCCACCAGGTTCAGGTTGACGGCGTTCAGCATCAGCTCGATGCACAGGAGCACGACGACGGCGTTGCGCTTCGTCAGCGCGCCGTAGAGCCCGATGCAAAACAAAAAGGCAGCCACCAGCAGGTAGGACGCGAGCGTCACCGTCACGCGTCATCTTCCTCCTTCCGGGCCAGCACGATCGCCCCGACCAGGGCGACGAGCAGGAGCACGGAAACGAGCTCAAAGGGGATGACGTACTTCGTAAACAGCGCCTTTCCGATTTCGAGCGTGTTCGCCTCGGCCAGATGGCCTTCGCCCGCAGGAACCAGGGCGACAATGCCCTTGAACAGCGCGGCGAACAGCGCGAGCACGGCGACAAAGGCGAGGACGCGGTGCCGCCTCCGCCGGTCGATCTCCTCTTCGTCAACGTCGTGCCGTGTCAGCATGATGCCGAACAGCATGAGGATGGAAACGGCGCCGGCATAGATGAGCACCTGGGAAAAGGCGACGAACTCCGCCTCCAGCATCACGTACAGGCCGGCCAGGCCGAGGAAGGTGAAGGCTAGGGCGACCACCATGTGCACCACCCGGGTGAGGCTGAGCATGAACACGGCGCCCCCCAGGGTGACGAGGGAAAGGAGAAAAAAGGCGACGAATTCCCCGCTGATCCCCGCGGTCACGATTTTTTCCCTCCAGGCAGGAGATTCGTGCTGTTTTCGCTGCGCACGTTCGTGTTGTTGGCGGCCAGCCACGCGCGGTCTTTAAACAGCTCGTCGCGGCTGTAGACGGCCAGCTCGAAGTTGTTCGTCATGACGATCGCTTCCGTCGGGCACACCTCGGTGCACAGGTCGCACAGGATGCAGATTTCGAAGTTGATGTCGTAGGTGTCGATCACTTTCCCCTTCTTCGTCGGGTCGGGGTGCGGCTTCCCCGTCAGGGTGATGCACTGCGTCGGGCAAATGCGCGCGCACTGGTGGCACACGATGCACTTGTCCGGATCGAAGTGCTGGATGCCGCGAAAGCGATCGGGCATCTTCACCGGCACGTCCGGATACCGGTACGTCACCTTCTTCTCCGTCAGCCGGCGCAGGGTGTATCCCAAGCCTTTGGCCAATCCGAGCATGGTCTTCCCCCCCCTTTCGCTGGGCCTTTCCGCCGCGCAACGGCCGCCCGGCACACCGCCATCCGCCTCATGCCCGGCCACGCGCCGCCCGCTTACGCCACCAGCTCCTTCACCAGCGCCGTCACCAGCAGGTTGGCCAGGGCCAGCGGCAGGAGCGCCTTCCAGGCGAAGGTCATCAGCTGGTCGACGCGCACGCGCGGCATCGTGGCGCGCAGCCAGAACAGGAAGAAGACGCAGAAGGCAAACTTCAGCGCGAACCACACCAGGCCGGGCACGAAATCGAGGGCCTCGACCGGCGGGTGCCAGCCGCCGAGAAAGAGGATCGTCGCCAGGGCCGACATGGCAAAGACGTAGACGTATTCGGCGAGCATGAAGAAGGCGAAACGGAAGCCGCTGTACTCGACGTGGTAGCCGGCCACCAGCTCCGACTCGGCTTCGGGCAGGTCGAAGGGCGTGCGGTTCAGCTCGGCGATGGCGGCGACGACGAAGACGGCAAAACCGAGGATCTGCTTCAGGAAGAACCAGTTCCAGATGCCCCCGGATTGCGCGGCGACGATCTCCTTCAGGTTCAGGCTGCCTGCCAGGAGGACCACGCCGATCACCGAGATGACCAGCGGGATCTCGTAGCTGATCATCTGCGCCACGGAACGCATCCCGCCGAGCAGGGCGTACTTGTTGTTCGACGCCCAGCCCCCGAGAAGGATGCCCAGCGTGGTGATGCCCGACACGGCCACGTAGTAGAGCAGCCCGACGCCCAGGTCAGCGAAGTGCAGCGTCTCCGTGAAGGGCAGCACGGCCAGGACAGCAAAGGCCGGCACAAAGGCGATCACCGGCGCCATGACGAACAGCGTCCGGTCGGCCTTGTCGGGAATGACGTCTTCCTTCGTGAGCAGCTTCAGCACGTCGGCCACCGACTGCAGGATCCCGTACGGCCCGACGCGGTTGGGGCCGCGGCGCAGCTGGATCCACCCGATCACCTTGCGCTCGAAGTAGATGGCCAAGGTGACGAAGAGGAGCACGGTGAGGAGCATGGCCACCGCGGAGGCGAGAAAGACCGCCGCCGTCGTCCAGGAGAGGGGCTGGGAAAGCCAGTGCGCCATCAGCAATCGACCTCCCCGAGCACGATGTCAATCCCGCCGAGGATGGCGATGAGGTTGGCCATGTTCTCGCCGATGAGCAATTTCGGCAGGATCTGCAGGTTGTGGAAGGACGGGCGGCGGAACTTCAGGCGATACGGTTTGTCTTTCCCTTTGCTGTGGATGTAGCAGCCCAGCTCGCCGCGCGGGGCCTCGATGCGCACATAGGTCTCGCCGGCCGGCGGGCGGATGACGCGCGGCACCTTGGCCATCACCGCGCCCTCCTTGGGAAACTGCGCCACGGCCTGCTCGAGGATGCGCAGGGACTGGCGGATCTCCTCCATGCGCAGGAGGTAGCGGCTGTAGCAGTCGCCTTCGGTGGCCACCGGCACGTCAAACTCGAAGCGGTCGTAGACGGAATACGGCTCGTCTTTCCGCACGTCGCGCTTGACGCCGGTGCAGCGCAGGTTGACGCCGGACAGGCCGTAGGCGATGGCCGTCTGGGCGTCGTACTTCCCCACGCCCTTGAGCCGGCGGACAAAGATCTCGTTGCCGGTGACGAGCTTGTGGTACCCGTCGAGCTGGTCGCGCATGTACGGGATGAAGTCGCGCACCTTGTCGATCCACCCGTCCGGGGCATCCCACTTCACGCCGCCGACGCGCATGTAGTTGAAGGTGATGCGCGCGCCGCACAGCTCGTTGAACAGGTCGAGGATCTTCTCCCGCTCCTCCATAGCATAGAGGAATGGGCTCATCGCCCCGAGGTCGAGGAGGTACGTGCCGAACCACAGGAGGTGGCTGGCGATGCGGTTCAATTCCATGACGATGACCCGGAGGTACTCGGCGCGCTCCGGGACCTCGATGCCCATCATCGTCTCCACCGCGTGGCAGAGGACGTAGTTGTTCGTCATCGCCGACAGGTAGTCCATGCGGTCGGTGTACGGGATGATCTGCGTATAGGTCAGGTCTTCGGCCAGCTTCTCCGTGCCGCGGTGGAGGTACCCGATGACCGGCTGGGCGTCGGTGATGATTTCCCCGTCGAGCTTCACGACCAGGCGGAACACGCCGTGCGTGCTCGGGTGTTGCGGTCCCACGTTGAGGAGCAGCTCTTCGGTGCGCACGGCCATGCGCTCACACCCCTTCGTCCAGCGGCTGGTAGTCTTTGCGCAGCGGGTGGCCCACCCAGTCATCGGGCAGGAGGATGCGCTTCAGGTTGGGGTGGCCTTCGAAGCGGATGCCCACCAGGTCGTAGGCCTCCCGCTCCGGCCAGTCGGCGCCGGGCCAGATGTCGGTCACCGAGGGCACCACCGCCTTTTCCCGGTCCGCCTTGACGCGGACGGCCAGGCGGTGCCCCTTCTGGAAAGAATCAAAATGATAGTACACCTCGAGGTGCGTCTCATGGTCGATGCCAACCAGCGTCGACAGGTAATCGAAGGCCAGCTCGGGATGGTCGCGGAGCAGGCGGGCCGTCTCGCGCCAGCGTTCGTTCTTGACCACAATCGTGGGCACGTGTTTGGCGAGGCGGTTGACGTAGGCCTCCTCGATGACGCCGTCGCCCAATTCCCTTGTGATCACATGCACAATGTGGTCCAGCACGGGCTGCATCGGCGACGGCTCCTCAGGCGCTTCCTCCGCTTTGGCGGCATTTCGCGCCCCGCCTTGGGCTGCGGCACGGGCGCGGGCGGCCGCCGCGGCGC